>JBCCMR010000030.1:0-14842 GCA_039026255.1 Pseudomonadota bacterium | reverse complement strand
GGGCAAGGGGCAATACGATGCAACGCACACTCGACAGCGCCATCGAACTGACAGGCAAAGGGCTGCATTCCGGGGCCGCCGCCTACCTGCGGCTTATGCCTGCGCCTGCCAATCACGGGATCTGGCTGCGCCGGGTGGATGTCTTCCACACCGACAACATGATCCCAGCCCGGTGGGACCGGGTGAACGATACCCAACTATGCACCCGGCTTTCCAACGACGCCGGTGTCGAGGTGTCGACGGTGGAGCATCTGATGGCCGCGCTGGCGGGCTGTGGTGTGCACAATGCCCTAATCGAAATCGACGGGCCTGAAGTGCCGATCATGGATGGCTCGTCCGATCCTTTTGTGGCTGCAATCCTTCGCGCTGGGCTGGCGGAACAGGACGCCCCTATCCGCGCCATCCGCATTTTGCGCGACGTGACGGTGACGGTGGATGGTGTGTCAGCGACGCTTAGCCCCTCGGACACCGTAGAAATCGGCTTTGTAATAGATTTTGATGAAGCTGCCATCGGAAAACAGCAGAAAACGCTGCAAATGTCCAACGGAGCCTTTGTGCGGGAACTGAGCGATTGCCGCACTTTTTGCCGTCGCCGAGATGTCGATATGATGCGGTCGGTTGGGTTGGCCCTGGGTGGGGGATTGGAGAACGCGATTGTCGTGGAGGGCAGCGCGGTTCTAAATCCTGAAGGCTTCCGCCGGGCAGACGAATGTGTACGTCACAAAATGCTGGACGCTTTGGGGGACTTGGCCTTGGCCGGAGCGCCAATCCTGGGCGCCTACCACGGCGAAAAAGCCGGGCATCGCACCACAAATATGCTTCTGCGAGCGCTTTTTGCCGCGCCGGATGCTTACCAGGTCATCGATTGCAGCGCGGCGCAAGCGGACACGCTGCCGGGCGCGCACATCTCGCCCAAAGACTTCGCGCGGCTCTGACCCTGGCGGCGCCAAAGTGCTGCATTTTCCGCTAGTGATGGCAGGCCAATCGGCCTATTGTGCGGCCCTAAATCAGGGGGTTTAAACATGCTTCGCCGGATACGCACTGCTGCCATTTGCGCAACTGTCGCTGTCGCCGTCGCGGCTTGCGGCAGTCGCACCCAGGAGGTGTCGCTTGAAAACGTCCCGCCTGAGGAAATCTTTGCGCGCGCCGAAGCGCGTTTGACAAGCCGCCGGGGCGCCTCTGATGCGGCCGAACTCTTCACCGAGGTGGAGCGGCTCTACCCCTACTCGGAATGGGCAAAACGATCCATCATCATGTCGGCCTTTGCCTATCACCGCGCCCGGCTCTACGACGAGAGCCGCGGGGCTGCGCAGCGATACTTGGATTTCTACCCCGCCGACGAAGATGCCGCCTATGCACAGTACCTGATTGCACTGTCATTCTATGACCAGATCGAAGCGGTGAGCCGTGACCAAGGCATCACCTTCCAAGCGCTTCAGGCGTTGCGCACGACAGTGGAACGTTATCCCGATAGCGAATATGCGTCCTCTGCGCTGTTGAAGTTTGACCTGGCGCTCGACCATTTGGCGGGCAAGGAAATGGATATCGGACGCTACTACCTCAAGCAGGGCCATTTCGGCGCGGCGATAAATAGGTTCCGTGTGGTGGTGGAGGATTTTCAGACTACTACCCACACGCCCGAAGCGCTTCATCGCCTCGTGGAAGCTTACCTGTCCCTTGGCTTGGACGCCGATGCGCAAACCGCGGGCGCAATCCTTGGCTATAATTTTCAAGGCACCGACTGGTATCAGGACAGCTTTGTGCTGTTGACCGGGCGGGGCATTTCCACCGAAGAGGCAAGCGACCAAAGCCAAGGCTGGCTGCGCCGTATTTGGCGCCAAGTCGTGCGCGGCCAATGGCTTTGACTGGGCGCCAAGCCCTCGGCGCCGCAAAAGCCGCCGGCGGGGCGCAGTGACCCGGGAATGCTGCGCGGCCTGACCATCCGCAACATGCTTTTGATCGACCACCTGGAGCTGGAATTTCAGGGCGGTCTGAACGTGTTGACGGGCGAAACCGGCGCCGGAAAGTCGATCCTTTTGGACAGCCTGGGTTTTGTGTTGGGCTGGCGTGGGCGCGCGGACCTGGTCCGCCAGGGGGCCGATCAGGGTGAGGTCACGGCTGAGTTTTGCCTAGCGCCCACCCACCCAGCGGTAGCCGTGCTGGATGATCAGGGCATCTCGCTTGACGAAGGCGCGCTGATCCTGAGGCGCGTGAATACTATCGCGGGACGCAAGACCGCTTGGGTGAACGGCACACGGGTGTCTGGCGATACCCTGCGGGACCTAAGCGGCCATCTGGTGGAACTTCACGGCCAGCACGGCGATCGGGGACTTTTGAACCCCCGCGGCCACCGGCTTTTGCTGGACGCGTTTGCGGGCGCAGACACCGCGCTTGTGCGCGCAGCTTGGGACCAGGTGCGCCGGTCAACGGCCGACCTCAAGCAAGCAGAGGCTTCGCTGGCCGAGGCGGCCAAAGACGCCGAATACCTGCGCCACGCCGTGGCCGAGATGGAAGACCTGGCCCCTGAACTGGGCGAAGCTGACGCGCTCGACACCCGGCGGCGCGCCATGCGCGCTGGCGCCCAAGTCGCCGAAGATGTGGCCCGCGCGGCAGCGGCGCTTGGTCCCGAGGGGGCGGAGGGGCTGCTTTTTGATGCCACGCGCTGGCTCGAAGGGTCCGCCGACGGGGTGGATGGTGCCCTCGAAGGCGGGCTTGATCCGGCGCTCGACGCCCTAGCCCGCGCGGTGACGGAACTTGGCGAGGCGCAGGGGGCCGTCGAAACCTGCCTTGCGGCCCTGGCTTTTGATCCCGCAGAGCTGGAACGGGTGGAAGACCGGCTTTTTGCGGTCCGTGCGCTGGCCCGCAAGCACAGTTGCGGCCCCGATGATCTGCCATCCCTTGGCCGTGACCTGCGCGCTCGCCTTGACCTGATCGACACCGGCGATGCGCACCTGGCGGATTTGCGTGCGGCCCAAAGTCAGGTTCAGGCGGACTATGATGCCGCTGCAGCCAAGCTAAGCGACCAGCGGGCTGAGGCCGCAGCCAGGCTCGACACCGCCATGGGCGCAGAACTTGCACCGCTAAAACTGGAACGGGCAATATTTGCCACGGACCTGACCCGGGGGGAGCCCGGGCCAGAAGGCACCGATACTGTGGCCTTCACCGTAGCTACCAACCCCGGGGCGCCTGCGGGGCCCATCGACAAGATCTCCAGCGGTGGAGAGTTGTCGCGGTTTCTTTTAGCGCTCAAGGTCTGCCTGACCCGGCGTGCCGAAGGCGTTACGTTGATCTTTGATGAAATTGACCGGGGCGTGGGTGGCGCGACAGCGGACGCCATTGGACGGCGGCTGGCGACGCTGGCTGAAAATGCTCAGATCCTTGTTGTGACCCACAGTCCCCAGGTCGCCGCCCAGGGGGGGCACCAGTGGCGCGTCAGCAAATCCGTAGAGGCAGGTGAAACCCTGTCGCGCGTCGCAAAGCTTGACGCCGATGCCCGTCGCCGGGAAATCGCGCGTATGCTGGCCGGTGACGTGATCACACCCGAGGCCGAGGCCGCCGCCGCTGCGCTTTTGACCCGGTAGCAGGTCCGCGCTTACGCGCTGAGCGGGACGCCCTCCACCGTCACACGGTGCATGTAGCGACGATGGCCCGCATAATCGTTGATGGCTTTGTGCCAGGTGGCGCGATTGTCCCAAAGCGTGACATCCCCCGCCCGCCATGTCACGCGGCACTGAAAATCCGCCCGCTCGCAATGGCGGTAGAGAAATCCCAGGAGGGCGTCGGACTCGTTGGGTTCTAAGCCCATGATTTCCGTTGTGAAATCCGGGTTAACGTAAAGCGCCCGGCGTCCTGACAGAGGGTGTTTGATCACCACCGGATGGTGGGCGTCCTGGATGGCATGGGCCGCGTTTTGTAGGCGACCGGTGCGGTACTGTTCGTGGTCAGTGGTGCTGGCGCCGAAGGCGTGGCGCGACGAATGGCGCGCGGTCAGCCCGTCTAGTAACCCTTTAAAGCGGTCCGAAAGCGCATTGTAGGCTGCGTACATGGACGCAAAACAGGTGTCGCCGCCGAAGGGGGGCACCTCAATCGCGTGAAGGATAGAACACATGGCCGGGGCCGCATCGTAGCTGTGGTCGGTGTGCCAGTTTTCCCCGATGGCTGTGGCCTGGTCAGGCTCCTTGAGCACTTGTGCGATCTCCGGGTGATCAGGGACTGGTGTGAAAAAGCGATTGACGTTGATAGGTCCCAAGCGCCGGGCAAAGGCCAGGTGATCGGCCGGGGTGATGTCCTGGCCGCGGATGACAAGGACTGCGTGATCGCGGAACGCCTCGGCCAGGGGGCCGTGCTGGGCCGGGTCGCGCAGATCTGCGCCAATGACCTCGGCGCCTAGGGTTCCGGTTAGCGGGTTTATTTGCATGGATCGCGCGCTCCTACTCCCGTGCGAGTATCAAACGCTGGCTCAAAGCCACGAGGAGGCCCGCTGCCACACGATCCGCCACCGGTTTGCAACGCAGGTAAGCCGCGCGCCCAGCCGGGCTGGCCAGGGCCGCCGCAAAGGCGCTGTAGGCGGCGAGTTCCACTACAAAATGGTTGGCAACAATGGCGGCCTTTTGCCCAAGCGTGAGGTCTTCGGGGAAGATCACAATCAGGACTGAAGCGGCAAAAAGGACAGATTTCGGGTTGGCGGCGTTGACTAAAACCCCGCCCCAAAAGGCACGCCCCAGCGGGGTCGCATCGGCCTGGGCAACGGGTAAGCGGGCATCGCGCCACATCATCCAGGCGAGCCATACAAGATAGGCCCCACCTAGAAGCTTCAGCGCGCCGTAAACCACTGGGAAAAGAGCAAAGACCGTACCAAGGCCGAGGAGCGCGAGGGCTGTCCAAGCCGCGGCCATCACTCCGAGCCCGGCCGCCGTGGCCACTGCCCGCCCGCGGCCACCGGAAAGCCCGCTACGCAAGGCGTAAAGCATGGCAGGCCCGGGACTTGCCATAGCCGCCAGAAGCGTGACGTTAAAAGCGATCAAATGGGAGATTTCCATGCTGCGACGCTAGGCCGGAGGGTGGCCGCTTGGCAAGGGCCGCGGCTCACGGTTCACCGGCCGTGGATCGCGTAGCGGCGCGGTGGGTGAGTATTTTGACAGAGAAGAAGGGCAGGCCTGGGGCGCTCTCATTGCTGACGGCGGTGGATCGGGCCGGGTTTTTGCGCGGCGTAAGGGTTTGCGTGTGGGTTTTGGCTACTCACAGTTTGGGCGGTGGGGCTGCAATCCACAGTGATGGGGCGATTTAGTGAGCAGTGAGCAGTGAGCAGTGAGCAGTGAGCAGTCGGCCGCGGGCTTTGCGGCTATTTTTCTTTGCTGAACTTGCCGTCCCGCAGGAAGTTTATAACCTGGTCCTGGACCTTGTTGTTATTCATCATGAATGTGTGTGTGACGGGCAGCGAAATATGGTCCTTCATGCCCGCTACCGCGGTCGCAGCTACCGGAACTTTGCCGTCGTTTGGCCCCTCCATCATCGCTGACATAAAAGGGCTGATCGACTGGTAGCCTGCGATCACACCAACAGCAAAATTTACTGGTCCCAGCCGGTTCGGGAGACTATCGGGCCCGGTTCCAAGCTGGGCGCCTGCGGGGCCGTTGAAGTATGCAAAGCCCGGGATTTCTTCCATTTGATCGACGATAGGCGTGCCTTTGTTGGGCGGGCCTAACATCACTGTGCGCCCCAGGTTGCGGGGCACCCCGTGCGTTGCCACGTAGTGGCGAAGCACAATTGCCCCCATGGAGTGGGTGACAAAATGTGTCTGACGCGTTCCGCAGGCGCGCAGCGCCGGGGCCACTGCGCGGCTGCTAAGCTCCTCTACCGTGGCTTGGGTCGACGGATAAGAGGCGTTCACAACCGTGTAGCCTTCGCGCTTAAGCCGCCACTCCATCAAAAGAAACGAGTTCGATGTGCGGGCAAGCCCGTGCAAAAGTATGACGCAGTCTTTGGCCATGGCCGGCCCTCCGAGGGCCAAAAAGACAAAAAAGCAGATCGCACGCATGGGTCACAATCGCGCCCGGGGCGCGCCTCACCTGGTAGATCGGACAGTAGCGCTGTTCTGTCAAGGTTATGGGGCGCCCGGCGGCCCTGGGGCATGGGCACCAAGTTCCAGAAGCGCCGCCTGCATGGCCCCGTGAATATCTGCGCTGAGCCCAGGCGCCGCCACAAAGGGCAAGCCTAGGCGCGGTTTGGTCCAGCCTATGACACGCACCGCCGCCCGGGCCCGAGTATGGCGTAAAAGATGCAGCGTTAGGCAATCGATAGCGGCCACATCCGCCCCACCTTCCGCAACCAGCGCTAGGGATGCCGCGTGGCTCCCGGTTGCGGTGCCGCGGGCTGGGTGGCTAAAATCCTCGGTCGGCGCTAGGTAGCCGGACCGGCTGGTCAGATCGTTGAAGGCCAAGTGAAGCCCCGAGAGCAGGCCCGCCTGCGCGTCTTCTCCCGTTCCTTTCAAAGGGCCTGGCGGCGCGTCAGGTCCAGGGCCAAGGGCCACCAACGCGGACCGGTAGAGCGGACCGTCACCCCCTGGCAGGTCGGAATAGTCTGGCTGCGCAAGGATCTGAAGCGGAGGCGTCATGCCCGCCTCGATAGGCCCCCAACAGGTCTGGCTCAGCACCAGGGCCGGATCGCCAAGAAGCGCGCCGGGGTCTTTGGGCCGTTCAAAGCACGGCGTAAAGGGCAGCCCGGCGCAGATGGCCTCCCAGAATCGGTCAGTCTTTGCCCGGTCGATATCATACATCGGCAGCGCCGCGCGGTATTGCACAGGCGCCTACTCGGCTGGGGGTGCCGAACGGCGCCAGATCGGATGGACCACCGGTTCTTTTGCGCGCCAGAGGTGTTGGCGCATAAGCGCCCAGTAATTAGGATAGACATAGCCCGCGTTTCGCCGCCGCCAGTCGTCACGCCCAACCCGGTAAAGCCCGGGCAGGTTGTACCAGGGCACGCCCGGGTGGCAGTGATGCACCAGATGCAGATTATTGTAGAGAAAAAGCGGGCCAAGGGCCGACTTCTCCACAATGATCGTGCGGCCTTCGGGAGTTTCGTGCCAGCGGTGTTCTGCGAAGGCGCGCAAGGCAATGATCGACGCTGCCGGCCAGACCACAGCCACCAAGTAGAGCCATAGTGGCATCGCAAAAAGCCAGATCACCGTTGCAATGACCGGCACCGTGCCAAGCCCGTGGAGAAACCAGGCCCGCGCTACCGCGCGCCTGTTGGCCCCGCGCGCTCGCAGGTCACCCAGCACAAGCGCCAGGGCCGACATGGGCGGACCCAGCACTAGGCGCCCGATAAGTGTATTCGACCATGCCAAAAGCCGGCGCATCGCTGCGGGGGCGGTGGCGTACCACACTTCGGCCCGATAGAAGCTTTCGGGGTCATCGAAAGGGTCGGTGAGCCTGTCGTCTACGTGGTGCTGAAGGTGCATCGTGCGAAATCGCCGATAGGGCCAAATGAGCCCTGGATTTGCGGTCACCAGCGCCTCGTTCACGCGGCCGTTGCGGGTCGGGTGGCCGTGGCACACCTCGTGCACGAGCGAGCTGTGAAGCGCCGTGGCCAGCATAAGCCCCGCCCAGCCCACCAAGGGCCATGCGTCGTAGACTATCCAGCCGCACAGCAGCCAGGTGCCGTAGGCGGCGACGATCAAGGATAGCGTGGGCCATTCCAGGCGCAGTTGTCGTGTCATGGGCGTCATTCCTCCGCCCATGACGCTAGGGGAGCATCTAGGCGCGCTGCAACGGGACTCCCGTCACACTTAATGCAATTATGTTGTGTTTTATCACGTTTTGTGGTGACTTATCCGCATGGATCGCCGGGACACCTCTGACCTTTTTCGCGCCCGGCTGGCGACGCTTCTTGACCGTTCGGGACAACGCCAGGCACGGTTTGCCACCGGCATCGGTGTGGACCGGTCTGCGCTAAGCCAGCTTTTGACCGGGGCGGGCGCGCGGCTTCCCAGGGCCGACACGCTAGTGCGCATCGCAGCGGTGCATCAGGTGTCGGTGGATTGGCTGCTTGGTCTGTCTGAAGATAGCGGCGTGGCTTCTGAAACCCGTGGTGCCGTGGACGTGGCGCCTGGGACCGGCGACGCCAACGAGACGCTTCTTGCCCAATGGCACGATGCCGCCCGCGGAGCAAAAATCCGTTACGTGCCTGCGACGATCCCAGATTTAATGCGCACCGACGACATTGTGCGGTTCGAATACCGTGCCGGGCCCGACACCCCGCAAGTGCGGGGCCTGTCGGCCCGAGGTCAGCGCGCCCAGGGGGCCCACCGGCGCGACCTCATGCGCCGGGCCGACAGCGATTTGGAGTTGGCCATGCCGCTTCAGACGCTCCAGGCTCTGGCGACAGGCACAGGGGTTTGGGCGGGGTTGCCGCGGTCGGTGCGGCGGGCGCAGACAGCGCAGATGTCCGCTATGGCGCGGGACTATTATCCGGCCCTTCGGCTTTATCTTTTCGACGGGGCAGAGCGGTTTTCTGTGCCCTACACGGTCTTCGGCCACAGCCGCGTGGCGATCTATGCGGGCGAGATTTACCTGCTCATTACTGCCGCAGGCATGATCCGCACTATGGTGGACCATTTCGACGACCTCATCCGTGCGGCCAAGGTGGATGCCCGCCAGGTGCCCGATTGGATCGAAGCACTGCCGGTGACATAAAAACGCGCGTCCTTTGCCCGACCGCTATGGGCGCGCGACCCGGGTTCACCCACCGGGTGTCCTCTTCTTCTCTGGGCAAATATTAAAAAAAGCCGCCCGCGGCGAGGCGTATCACTTCGTGCCGAACATCCGGTCCCCAGCGTCGCCCAGCCCGGGCACGATGTAGCCCAGCTCGTTTAGATGACTGTCGAGCGAAGCGGTCACGATGTCGACGTCCGGGTGGGCTTCTTTCATGCGCGCGACGCCCTCCGGGGCCGCCAAAAGGCACAGGAACTTGATATCCTGCGCCCCGGCCTGCTTTAGCAAATCCACGGTCGCCACACTGGAATTTCCAGTGGCAAGCATCGGGTCCACGGCGATCACGCGCCGATCAGAAAGCCCTTCCGGGACCTTAAAATAATATTGCACCGGCTTAAGGGTTTCCTCGTCCCGGTAAAGCCCGACAAACCCTACCCGGGCGCTGGGGATGAGCTCCAAAACCCCGTCCAAAAGCCCGTTGCCTGCCCTTAAAATCGACACAAGCGCCAGCTTCTTGCCGTCGAGCACAGGCGCGTCGACGGTTGTCAGGGGCGTCGTCACTGGTTCGGTTGTCATGGGCAGATCGCGGGTCACCTCATAGGCCAAAAGATGCGAAATCTCCCGCAGAAGCGCGCGAAACTGGTTCGACGGCGTGGCCTGGCGGCGCATGAGAGAGAGCTTATGCTGTACGAGCGGGTGGTCGACGACGGTCAGGTGGGACATGGGCGGCGCTCCTCGGGCTGGCTCGCGTTCCTCTGGCATGCCTGAACCCGCGTGCGCAACCGCAAGAGCCCTTCGCGAAACACGAAACCGCTGCCTGCGCGGGGGTGAAGCGCTGATCCGAACCTTGACGGCGCCGACGCTAAAAGGAAGCTACGCAAATCACAGAGGCACACGGGAAAAGGCACGGGACTATGGATCACGCGCGGGTTGTTATTATCGGCGGAGGCATCGCAGGCTGCGCCACGCTCTACGAACTGACGCAGATGGGCTGGACAGATGTGATCCTTTTGGAGCGTGATGAGCTTACGTCCGGTACCACATGGCACTCGGCCGCGCAGGTCACAAACTTCGGAATGAACCAGACCATGATTGGGCTCAAATCCCATTCCATCGCGCTCTACCGGGATCTGGCCGCTGACCCGGACTACCCGGTGGGCTACCACTACGGCGACGGCGGCATCCGGTTGGCGAACACCGAAGCCCAGATGGATGGCTACCGGCATTTTGCCTCTTTGGCCGCGGGCATGGGCGTCGAATACGAAGTCATCGACGCCGCCGAATGCGCCCGCCGCCATCCGTTGATTTCGACCGAAAACCTGCTCGGCGGGCTTTGGGACCCCCATGACGGCGACATCGACCCGGCGCAGCTTTGCCAGGCGCTGGCCTTCCGCGCCCGCCGCGCAGGCGCCACTGTGCGCCGCTTTTGCCCGGTGACCGGCCTCACGGAGAAGCCCGACGGCTGGATTGTGCACACCGAAAAGGGCGACATCACCTGCGAAATTGTGGTCAACGCAGGTGGGTATCGCTGCAACGAAGTGGCCGCGATGATGGGCGTTACCCACCCGGTGATGTCCATGGAACACCAGTATTTCGTGACCGAAGAGATCCCCCAGATCGTTGACGCGGGCCACCGGATGCCGCTTTTGCGCTGCCCGATCAGCGACTACTACAGCCGTCAGGAAAAGACCGGCCTTCTGGTGGGCTTCTACGAGCAGGACTGCCGCACCTGGGGCATGGACGGGATCGACCCTAAGTTTTCCAACGACCTGTGCCCCGACGACCTAGACCGGGTCATGGACGTGCTGGAAGGCGCCTTCGAGCGGATGCCTGTCCTCCAGGAGGTGGGCATCAAGCGCGTGGTTAACGGCCCCATCACCTATTCTATGGACGGCGCGCCGTTGGTGGGGCCTATCCCGGGCAAGCGCAATGCGTTTTGCATCGTGGGCCTGCGAGCGGGCGTGGGCGAAGGCGGTGGTCACGGCTGGCTCTTGGCGCAACAGATCGTGAACGGCGAAGCGTGCTACGACACCTGGGGTCTCGACCCGCGGCGTTTCGGGCGCCACGCGTCAGTGGAACTAACCGCGCTCAGGGCCATCGAGGACTACCAGAACGAATTCCGCTTTCACTTCCCGCATGAACACCGGCCCAGCGGCCGGCCGGCGCGGGTGACCCCACTGACCGGAGTGCTGGCCGCCGAGGGCGCGGAATTCACCGTTGTGAACGGCTGGGAGCGGATGGATTTTGTCAAGCCCACCGCCGATTTCGAGGAAGAGCACTGCTTCCGCTACACCGCCGTCGACGACATTGTTGCGACCGAGGTAGCCGCGGTCCAAAAAGCCGTTGGCCTGACCGAGGTCAACGGCTTCACCCGCCTGACCTTGGGCGGCGCAGACCTAGAGGCGTTCCTGGACCGGGTGATTTGTTCGCGGGTTCCGCGGCGGGCCGGGCGCGTGGGGCTCTGCTATCTTTTGAACCACCACGGCTGCATCAAATCCGAGGCAACGGTAGCGCGCCTGCCCGGGGGCGAGGTCTGGTACGGCGCCGCCGCTGCCGCTGAAATCCACGACCCAGACTGGCTGCGCGCTCAGGTGGCGCCCGGCGAAGACGTGACCATCACCGATTTGACCACATCCCATGTAACGCTGGTCCTGGCGGGACCAAAGGCGCGCGCGGTTCTGGCTGACGTGGCCCGGGGTGACTGGTCGGCGAATGCGTTCCCTTGGCTCTCGGCGCGCCGGGCGGAGCTTGGCCAGGTGCCCGTGGTGGTCATGGCGGTCAGCTTCTCGGGTGAACTCGCTTACGAAATCCACGTGCCTGTGGAGCAGTCGCTCACCGCCTGGACCTGCCTGCGCGCCGCTGGCGCGGCCCACGGGTTGCGGCTTTTTGGTGCCCGCGCGGTCGAGAGCATGCGGCTCGAGAAGGGCTTCCGCCACTGGAAGGCCGATCTGATAACTGAGTTCGACCCCTACGAGAGCGGTCTTGACCGGTTCGTGCGCCCTGGTGGCGGCTATATCGGGGCCGAGGCTTTGGCCGCCCGCGACCAAAAGCATGCCTTTGTCACCCTGCGAGTCGACGCCGAGCACGCAGCGCCCCAGCCCGGGGACAGAATCCGACAGAATGGGTCAATTGTCGGCACTGTGACCAGCGCCGCCCGGGGGCACCGCGTGGGTGCAACGCTTGCCATGGGGTTTGTTGATGCGGGCAAAGCGTCCGAGGGGACAGACCTGATGGTTGACGTGGTGGGCCTGCCTAAACCCGCACAAGTGGTCGCACCGTGCCAATACGACCCGGAGTTTGCCCGCCTGCGCGCCTAGCCGGCGGCTGTTGTGCGCCCCAAGTAGGAACGGCCGCCCCTTGGGGACGGCCGTTTTTAAATTTTGGAAGGGTAAGGGCCCGTTTTCTTGCGCGGCCCGCCGGGTCAGAAGTGGCGATGCAGGTCTTCGAGCGCACCCCTATGCAGACCGATGTCGGCCAGGTCGCGGTTCGAAAGCTTAACAAGCTGATTGCGGGTCTTGCGGACCGTATTCCAGGTCACAAAGGCAGACCAGGCCCGTTCCATACGGGTCACGGCGCCGAAGATGGTGATGGCCCCAAACGGAGCCGGGCGAGTGTTGGGTGCGAGTGCCATTTTGGTGCTCCTTATCGCTGAAGTTTGGGGGCATTGCTGCCCGCGGTAGACGGCATCTAGGGGCGTTTTTGGTTGCTCACAAATGTCCAAATTGCATGTCGGATCTGCGGTTTTCGCATAAGTCGGAAATGGACTAAGTTGCGGGTATCAGTGCCGTTTTCAGGATATTTTTCGTTGACAAGTCGCCAACCTGATCACCAATCTGTCACGGCTTGAAATAGTTGTGAGCCTGTCCGTGCCCTTCCCTGGATTTCAAACCATGCGCGTGCCCGCCGGGGAGGTGACACTCAGCGTGCAGGTGGCGGGCGAGGGGCCGCCGATCCTGCTTTTGCACGGGTTCCCTCAGACCCATATGTGTTGGGAACATGTGGCCCCAGCACTTGCCTCAGAGCGTCGCGTGGTGGTGCCTGATTTGCGCGGCTACGGCGAAAGCGATGCGCCGCCTTGCGCCGACGGCACCCGCTATGCAAAGCGCGTAATGGCCCGCGATATGCGCGCGTTAATGGCTGCGCTTGGCCACGATGAATTTGACCTGATGGGCCATGACCGGGGCGCGCGGGTGGCCTATCGCCTGACGCTTGATGACCCGAGCGCCGTGCGTCGGCTGGCCATAGTTGAGGTTATCCCCACGGTTGAGGTGTGGCGCGCCATTGACGCCGACCTCGCCCTTGCCATGTATCATTGGGTCATGATGGCCCAACCTCAGCCCGTGCCTGAGCGTATGATCGGCGCCGACCCGGTGGCCTGGGTCGACCACACGCTGGCTAGCTGGACAAAAAGTAAGTCCTTGGCACCGTTTTCTGAGGCCGCCCTGGCCAGCTACCGGGTGCAGATGACCGATCCGGCGCGGGTGGCGGCGATGTGTTCGGACTACCGGGCCGGGGCCACGGTGGACCGTAAGATTGATGCCGCCGACGAAACCGAAGGGCGCCTGATCACTGCGCCGATGCTATTTCTTTACGCCGCGCAGGGCTTTCCCGCGCGGTCGGGCGATCCGCTGGGCACCTGGCGGCGCTGGGCGCCGAATGTGCGTGGGATTGAGTTGAACTGCGGGCACTTCGCCATGGAAGAAACCCCTGACGCGGTCGTCGGCGCCGCGCGCGACTTTTTTTGCCCCGTAGGCCGTGCATTGCGACTGTGACCGCTTCCCTGGTGTTCGCCTTTTGTGCTAGACGTTGAAAAAAGAGAGAGGGCAGAGCATGCGGGTTCTCGGCATCGATCCGGGTTTGCGCCACATGGGCTGGGGTGTGGTGGATGTGGACGGCGCCCGGGTGCGCCACGTGGCCCACGGTGTTGTGCTGGGGACAGGTAAAAACCTTGCGATGCGGCTTCTGGCGCTCCACTTGGGTCTGACGCAAGTGCTTGAGGCGCATCGCCCGGATGCCGTAGCGGTGGAGCAGACGTTTGTGAACAAGGACGGCGCCGGAACGCTGAAGCTTGGACAGGCGCGGGGTATTTGCCTTTTGGTGCCCGCGCAATTTGGCCTAACAGTCGCGGAATACGCCCCGAATACGGTCAAAAAGGTGGTGGTGGGTGTGGGCCACGCTGAAAAACACCAGGTCGAACATATGGTTCGCATGCAGCTTCCGGGGTTTGAGGCGTCGTCCAAAGATGCCACCGACGCCTTGGCCATTGCCCTTTGTCACGCGCATCAGGCGCGCTTTGCTGGGCGGCTCGACGCCGCGGTGCGAGCCGCTTCGTGATCGGTAAGATCACTGGGCGGGTGGACCACATGGGTGCCGACCACGTGCTGATTGACGTGGGCGGAGTAGGTTACGTGGTTTATTGCTCGGACCGAACGTTGGCGGCGCTGCCGCCGCCGGGGGGGATGGCGGCGCTCTACACCGATCTTCTGGTGCGCGAAGACAACTTGCAGCTTTTTGGGTTTTCGACGCTCGCCGAAAAGGAATGGCACCGGCTTTTGACAAGTGTTCAGGGGGTCGGCGCGAAGGTGGCGTTGGCTATCGCTGGGACCCTGGGGGTAGAGGGCACAAGCCGCGCAATCACCCTGGGTGACGCCGCTGCAGTGCGGGCAGCCCCGGGTGTCGGGCCAAAGCTAGCCCAGCGGATTGTGAGCGAGTTGAAAGACAAAGCCGCGGGCGTAATTGCTATGGGCGCCCAGGGCGCGGTCCGGGCGGCGCCGTCGGGCGCGGTCCTCGAAGACGCCGACGTCTCCGCTTCGAAGAAAGCGGAGCCTGCGGCACAGTCGTCCGCGTCGCCTGCGCCCGACTTGCAACGGGCAGAGGCGGCGGCGCAGGCTGACGCGCTGTCGGCGCTTTTGAACCTAGGCTATACCCAGTCCGAAGCCGCCCAGGCGGTGACCGAAAGCGCGCCGGACGCCGCTGGGGATGGCAGCGGCGCGCTGATCCGCGCGGCGCTGAAACGTTTGGCCCCGCAATGAACGCGCATCTCAACCCTCGAGGACCCCATAGTATGCCCCGCCACCAGCACCGGTGCCCGGGCGTCCAGCCCACCCACCCCCGCCCGGGCACCGGTGCTG
>JBCCMR010000029.1:0-15311 GCA_039026255.1 Pseudomonadota bacterium | reverse complement strand
TCGTCGTTGCCCGCCCCCCCGTAAAGCGCGTCGGCTGCTTGGGCTCCTTCCAGGCGGTCATTGCCCCCGTCGCCGTAGAGTGTGTCGCGGTTGTCGTTGCCCAGCATCAGGTCGTCGTCAGACCCGCCCCAGAGCGTGTCGTCCCCCCCGGCGCCGCGAAGCGTGTCATCGCCCCCGCCCCCATAGAGCCGGTCGACCCCCGCGTTGCCAGAAATATCGTCGGCGCCCTGGCCGCCAGCCACCCGGTCGGAGCCGGAGCCACCGCCGAGCGTGTCGTCCCCCGCGCCCCCCACAAGGCTGTCTTCTGCGGCGCCCCCGAAGAGCATGTCATCGCCCGCGCCCCCATCCCCGGTGTCGAGCCCCTGGCCCAGGTCAAGCACGTCGTCGCCCGCCCCGCCATCGGCGCTGTCGGCGCCGCGCAGGCCGGTGATCAGGTCAGCGCCGTCGCCCCCGAAGGCGGTGTCGGCGCTTTGGCTGCCTCGGTAGGTGTCGTCGCCTGCCTGGAGGAAAGCCGTAGGCGCGCCAAAGCCGCCGTATAGGACGTCCGAGCCGTCCGACCCGGTCAGCGTCGTGGCCGTGTCATCCAGGTCCACCACCGCGTCGTCGGCCCGCGCCTCGGTGTCGAGGATCAGCACCCAAAGCCCGCCGAACTCCGCCAGGCCCAAGGACTGGCGCCCGGGGTCGAGCACAATCCCCGCCGCCGCCTCGGCAAGGATCTTATCAGCGGTGGGACGGATCTTGGGCGATTTTGTCCAAAAGCCGATCAGTTGCAGCCGGTCGTCGAGCGGGATGTCCGTCAGGGGGGCTAGCGCCTCGGTGTAGTCGGTGCCGGTCGACAGCCGCTCAGCCCAGGGGCCGGGCCCGCCCTGGAGCGCCTCTTTTTCGAGCGCGGGCGCCTGGTTAAGCACCCAATCCCGGGCCACCCGGTTGGCAACGGCCGACAGGTCCGCCGAAAGGTTAAGCCCGTCTGCCCCCGCGGCTTCGCGGTCGGCGTCCAGGAACGTGGCCATCTGTTCTTCGGCGCGGCTGATGGTGTCCCCTGCCATCAAGCCCAGGTCCTCGGATATGATTGCGTGGTTATAACCCGTACGCCCGCTGTAGCCGCCCACGGAAAAGACCAGGTCCTCCGGCGCCAGGGGATCGCTGTCGCCATTAGCCGCGCGCCCTGCGGGCAGACCCACGGCTAGAAAATGGTCAAAGTAGCTGGTGAAGGCGCCTGACTGCACCGCCTCGCGGGCGTCGGCGTGGGTGGCGGCGTACCAGTCTGCGTCAAAGACAAACGCCGCCAGGTCAAGCGGCTCCGCATCGGGGTCGGCATCCGCGTCCACGTCCAAGTCGGGGCTTGCTTTCAGCGACGCGCCCGCTTCGGCCAGGGCATCCCGCTGGGCCCGCGCCCAAAGGAGGTCAAAGTCGCGCACGGCGGCGTCCTTGACCGCGTCCGACAGCGCCAGGCCATAGACCACACCGCCCCCGAAGCCCACAACAGCAGCACCCACCGGGCCGCCCACCACGGCGCCCGCAAAGCCCAGCGCCTGGCCTGCAGCCATACCAGCCAGCATGTCCACAAGCTCCACATAGGCTTGGCGCAGCCCCGCCTCGCGACCGCCGGTGTCCCAGGCGTCTTTCACGTTGTCGATCTTGCCGCCGAAATCAATGAGCGTGCCCAAAACGCCGAGCCGCTTGCCCGCGTTGCCCATCAGCGTGTCGAAGTTGGCGTCGTTCATATGCTCAAAGAGCGCTTGAAAGATCTCCGTCCCCGCCTTCGTCAGATCGACGGCCGCAAGCTTGAAAAAGCCCAAGAACTTGTCGTTGATGAACCCGTCAAAGGCGACCTCGGAGGGGGCGGTGATCGACGTGAACTCAAACCGCAGGCCGTAGGGCGTTTCGCGTGTCCAGTCGGTGGGGGCGCTGACCCGCAGGGTGTTGCGGCCCGCTTCCACGTCGAAGTTGAACGCCTTCTCGCGGTTCTCATACCCCGGAAGGAAGGCGGTGACGGTCATGATCCCGTCGCTGAGCGTGCTGAATTCCCAGGTGTCGGTTAGATCGCGCCCGCCGCCGGGTTCGTCGGCGAAGAGCGTGTCGGTCACTACGGCGCTGTCGCCGTTGAAGTAGAAATCCGAGGTACGCGCGACCCTTTCGGCGCTGTCGGTGGCGCCACGCAGCGTGACCGATGGCACATCCAAGTCTTCGCCCAGGACAACAAGCGCCGTGGCGCCTTCGAAAAGCTCAATGTCCTTAAAGCCGAAATCGAAGCTGCCATTGGCGTCGGTGACCGTGATGCGGCCGGTTTTGTAGTTGACCTCAAGCTCCTGGGCCGTGCGGTCGAGCGCCAGCGTGTCGAATTGGCCCGCGCCGCCGTCGATGAACAGTGATGTCTTGTCGGTGCCCAAGGCAAATAGGTTGATGCGGTCGTTGCCGCCGCCACCGCCGATGTTGCCGTCGATGCGCCGGGCGAAGATCGTGTCGTCGCCGGACCCGCCAAAGAGGTTGTCGCGGCTCTGTGACCCGGAAAAGAGCGTGTCCGCCCCGCCGTTGCCCACCAGCGTGTGGCTAAGCCCAGCTTCAGAGGCGCCGTAGATCAGGTCGTCGCCTGCGCCGCCGTAGGCTTCCGACCCGTTGGTGCCGCTTAAAAAATTACTGCCAGCCACGGCCAGGTAGTCGTCGCCCTCTCCGCCGAAGATCGTATCGTCGCCCGACCCGCCAAAGATTGAGTCGTCGCCGTCGTCGCCGCTGAGCCGGTCGTTATCGTCGCCGCCCGAAATGCGGTCGGCGTCTTTGCCGCCGGTGATGGTATCGTCACCGGCCCCACCGTTGACCGCAGTGATGCCGCTATCGCTTTGGTCGCCGGTTTCGATCAGGTCTTTGCCCGCGCCGCCATCGATGCTGTCGGCACCTGTACCCCCGAAAATCGTATCATTGCCGTCGTCGCCGCGCAGGCTGTCGTCGCCTGCGCCCCCGAAAAGGGTGTCGTTATCAAATCCGCCGGAAAGCCGGTCGCCAAAACTGCCGCCTGTCAGCGTGTCATTGCCAAAACCGCCCGCCGCACTCTGGTCGGTTTCGGCGCGTCCGTCGCCTAGCTCAATCTCGTCGTCGGTCACACCGCCGAAAGCGCTGTCGACGCCGGTGCCACCGTAGATTGTCCCCTCGGCCGAGAGCCGGTCGTCACCCGAGCCACCGTAGATCACGACCCCGTCGCGCTGGCTGATTGCGGTGATGGAATCGTTACCTGCGCCGCCAAAAAGCTCGGTCGCGTCGGTGGCGCCGTTGATCGTATCGTTGTCGGCGCCTCCTTCGGCATAGCGCGCGCCGCCAAGCACGTCGTTACCTGCCCCACCGTAGAAGCTATTGTCGGCCAAAAGCACGCGCCCGTCGCTAAAAAAGATCGTGCTCGAGCCGGAGACGCGGTCATCGCCCGACCCGCCCCAGACAGTGTTGGTGCCCGCACCCACGGTGATCTGGTCCGCACCCCCCTTCGCGCGCACCACGTCGTCGCCGTTGCCCGAAAAAAGCGTGTCGCTGTCGTCCGTGCCGGTCAGTTCAAAGCGCCCACCTTCCGGATTGCCCAGAATGACCGTGTGAATGTCCTGCACAATCGCGCCATCCACCGG
This sequence comes from Pseudomonadota bacterium, assembly GCA_039026255.1. Lineage (GTDB taxonomy): Bacteria > Pseudomonadota > Alphaproteobacteria > Rhodobacterales > Rhodobacteraceae > Amylibacter. The sequence goes on along the minus strand of JBCCMR010000029.1, from coordinate 11,703 downwards.
CCCCCCGGTGGCCGACCCGGCTTGCAGGTTCAGCGTAACGGTGCTGCCTGTGAGAACCGAAAAGCTGATCCGGTTGTCGCCTGCGCCGCCGTAGACCTCGGTCAGGCCGCCGATCTGGTTTTCGCCCACGCCAGTGATCTGAAAGTTGTCGTTGCCGCCCCCGCCGTAAAGCAGATGACGCCCAAGTCCCGACGCCGCCAGGCTGTCGTTTTCGGCGCCCCCGTAGGCCTGCGCCACTTCACCTACCGCCGCGGCCAAGCGCAGCGTGTCGCGCCCGCCTTCGCCGTAGAGCGTTTTGGCCCCCGGGCGCTCGGTTACGAAATCGTCATCCGCGCCTCCGAAGACCACATCGTTACCCACACCCGGGTCGATGAAGTCGTTGCCGCCGGCCCCGTAGATAGTGTCGTTGCCGCCGAAGGATTGGATGCCGTCGGCCTCGCCGGTGCCGGTCAGGGTGTCGTTGTCTTCGGTCCCGCGTATCTGCGCCATGGCTTTCCCCCCGGAAGCCTGTTGCCAAAATCATCTTGATCTTTATGGACCGGAGCTAAGCGGCGGTTTGTCGCAAGGTCAAGGATTCTGTGACAAGGATCACGCTTTTGCCGAGCGTCAAACCCCCAGCGTTGCGGTCATGACCTCGGGCTGGGCACGCAGATCGGCGGGGCTGCCCGCAAAAACCGGGGCGCCGCGTTCGATCAGAACGCAATGGTCGGCCAAGGCTAGGAGATCGCGCAGGTTCTTATCCACCACCAGGATCGCCAGGCCCTGGGACTTCAAATCGCCCAGCGCGGCCCAAATTTTCGCGCGCACCAGGGGGGCCAACCCCTCGGTCGCTTCGTCCAGGATTAGAAGTCGCGGGTTGGTCATCAGCGCCCGCCCGATGGCCAGCATCTGCTGTTCGCCCCCCGACAGGAGGTTGCCCATCGACCCCGCGCGCGCGGCCAGTTCCGGAAAAAGCGCATAGATACGCTCGATGGTCCAGGGGTCGGCGCGGCCCAGGTGGTTTGACGCCGTGGCAATTAGGTTTTCGCGCAGGCTCAGGTTGGGGAAGATCTGGCGCCCCTCGGGCACCAGGCCGATGCCCATATTGGCGATGCGGAAGCTGGGTTCGCCGGCAACCTGGCGCCCGTCAAAGCTGATCTCGCCGCCGGTGGGGCTGACGATACCCATGACCGAGTTGATCGTGGTGGTCTTGCCCATGCCGTTGCGGCCCAAAAGCGCGGTCACCTGACCCTCGGCCACGTCCAGCGCCATACCAAAAAGCGCCTGGCTGCTGCCGTAGTGGGTGATTAGGTCGCGAACCTGCAGCATCAGTCTTCCCCTAAGTAAGCTTCACGCACGGCGGGGTCGCTGCGGATCCTCTCCGGGTCGCCGGTGGCGATGATGCGCCCGTAGACCAGCACGCTGATGCGGTCCGCTAGGGCAAAGACCGCGTCCATGTCATGTTCGATCAAAAGGATGGTTTTGTCGCCTTTGAGGGTGCGTAAGAATTCGACCATGCGCGCGCTTTCTTCGGCGCCGAGGCCGGCCATAGGTTCGTCAAGAAGCATCAGGTTTGCCCCCGACGCCAGCGCCACCGCGATCTCGATAAGCCGATGTTCCCCGTGGCTCAGCGCGCGAACCGGCTCATCGGCACGGGTGTCGAGCCCCACGCGCCGGAGTTCGCTCAGCGCGGCCTCGCGCAGGGACGCTTGGCCCCGCGCGGGCGCCAGAAATCGGAACGAATGCCCTTGGCGTGCCTGGGCAGCTAGGGCCACATTGTCGGCCACGGTCATATCCATGATCAGCGATGTGATCTGAAAGCTACGCGTCAGCCCCAGTTTCGCCCGGCGGTGCGCAGGCACCCGCGTGATGTCGCGCCCCAGCAATTCTATCTTGCCAGAATCTGGGGGCAAGGCGCCGGAAAGCTGCGATATAAGTGTTGTTTTTCCTGCCCCGTTCGGGCCGATGATGGCGTGGATTTCGCCGGGCGCCACGTCCAGCGACACATCATCGGTCGCCGTCACCCCACCGAAGGATTTCGACAGCCCCGCCACGGATAAATGGGTCATTGCCGCCCTCCAAGCGCACCCATGAGCCCGCCGCGCACAAAAAGCACCACCGCAATCAGCATCAACCCAAAGGGCAAGTGCCAATGAATGGTGAAATGTCCCAACACCTCTTCGATGACGATAAAGACGACCGCGCCCAGCACCGGCCCAAGGGTTGTGGCTGTGCCGCCCAGGATGACCATGAACATTAACTCGCCTGACCGAGACCAGGCCATCATCTCGGGCGAGATAAAGCTGGTGAAATTGCCCATCAGCGCCCCCGCGTATCCCGCGATGGCCCCGGCCAGGGTAAAAGCCACCAGGCGGTAGGCGTAGGTGTTGTAGCCCAGGGTCGCCATCCGCTCTTCGTTGCCGCGGGCGCCCTGCAGGACCATCCCGAACCGCGACCGGGTGACCGTGCGCACGAGCGCCATCACGGCCAGAAGCGACCCGAAGGCCAGAGCATAAAGCGTGATCGGGTCGTCAAGTGATATCCCCGGCAGTTCAGACCGCAGTTCGATCACCAGCCCGTCGTCGCCGCCGTAGGCCTCAAGGCTGATGAAAAGGTAGTAGGCCATCTGCGCGAAGGCCATGGTGATCATGATAAAATAGACCCCCCGGGTTCGCAGACTGATTGCCCCGGTGACAAACGCAAAGGCAGCCGACACGAGAACGGCCAGGGCGATATGAAAAAGGCCATTTTGGCTGGCCAGCCATTCCGCCCCACCCCAAAGGTCGTGGTAGGCGGGGATACCCACCGCGTAGGCCCCGATGCCAATATAGGCCGCGTGGCCAAAGCTCACGAGCCCTCCGTAACCCAAAATCAGGTTCAGCGATGTGGCGGCGATGGCCAGGATCACAAGCCGTGTGGCCAGGTCGAGGTAGAACGGGCTCCCAGTCCAGTAAAACACTGGCGGCAGAACCGCGAGTGCTGCCAAAACAGCCACAGTTACCACCATCCGCACCACGGCCTAGCGCACCTTCGGCGGGAACAGCCCCTGGGGGCGCACCGCCAGGACTGCGGCCATGATAATGTATATCAGCATCGCGCTTACCGCGGGGCCTGCGGTTTCCGCGGCGTCCGGGGCCATCACCAGCTTGAAGGCGTCGTCGATGTAGCTGCGCCCAAGGTTGTCGATCAGACCGATAATGAGCGCGCCAACAAAAGCCCCTTTCATGGACCCGATGCCGCCCACGATAATCACAACAAAAGCGGTGATGATGATGTTATTGCCCATCCCGATGGAGGCTGATGTGATGGGCGCGATTAGCATCCCGGCCAACCCCGCAAGGGCAGCGCCAAGCGCAAAGACCAGGGCAAAGAGCGTCGAGATGTCAATGCCAAGCGCACCTACCATGGTGCGGTTCGACGCCCCTGCGCGGATCAGCATCCCCAGGCGCGTGTAATTTACCAGCCAAAAGAGCAGCCCCGCCACCAATAGCGCGGTGCCGATGATCAACAGACGGTAGGTAGGCAGGACAAGCGTCTCGGAAAGCGCAACCTGCGTATCGAGCCAGGCCGGCAGCGGGATCGAGATGTCCGCTGGCCCCCAGATTAGATGCGTGGCTGTGTCAAACACCAGGATCAGACCGAAGGTACCCAGCACATGGTCCAGGTGGTCGCGGGCATAAAGCGGTCGCGCCAGAAACCGCTCGACTGCATAGCCCAAGGCCGCCGTCACCGGCAGCGCCAGGATCACCGCCAAAAGGAAATTGCCCAGAAGAAAGGTGAGCGAGGCGCAAATAAACGCGCCCAGCATGTAAAGAGACCCGTGCGCCAGGTTCACGAAATCGAGGATCCCGAAGACCAGCGTCAGCCCGCTCGCCACCAGAAAGAGCAAGAGCCCAAGCTGGATGCCGTTGATGGTCTGGATGATAAAAAGGTCCATGGCGGGGCCCTTGGGTGCGGCGTCGGAGTGCCCGGGCGTTGGACGCGGGTCCTAAGCGGTGATCAGGTAGCGCCGCAGGCTTTATACCCGCAGCGGGGCCTCGGCCACCGGTAGAACCGCCCAGACGGGCGCGCGCGAGGCCTAGGCCGCACGCGCGCCGGGGCAGAAGGGACAACAAAGGTCCCTTTCACGCGACGGGCGGGGCTTACATCTTGCAGTCAGCGGCGTGGGGGTCGACGTGGTTTTCGTAGACCGTGGACACCACTTTTGTGGTCCAATTGCCGTCGGCGTCGGCCACAACCTCCCTCAGGTAAAAGTTTTGCACCGGCATGTGGTTGTCGCCGTAGCTGTAGGACCCGCGTACGCTGTCGTAATCGGCGGCTTTGAGCGCCGCGCGCACGGCGTCGGCATCGCTTAGGTCGCCGCCGGTTGCCTCGACCGCGGATTTGATCAGCATCATAGTGTCATAGGACTGGGCCGCATAAAACGACGGGTAGCTGCCGTACTTGGCCTTAAAATCAGCCACAAACTTCTTGTTGGCGTTGTTGTCCAAGGACGGGTCCCAGGCTTGGGTGATGCGGCTGCCCAGAACGGCCTCAAAATTGGCCGCTTGCAGGCGCGGCAAGCTGATAGCATCCACGGTAAAGACCGAATAGAGCGGCAGCACGTCTTTTAAGCCTGCTTGGTTGTACTGCTTGATGAAGGCACCAGCGGCAGCCCCAGGGTAAAAGACAAAGAGCGCGTCCGCCCCGCTTGCTTTTGCTTTGGCCAGTTCGGCGGAGAAATCAAGCTGCGCGTCAGCACCCCACTTGGTCAAGTCTTTACCTAGAACATCGCCTGAAAAGGTCCGCTCCACACCCGCGGTCATGTCTTTGCCAGCGGCATAGTTCGGCGCCATCAGGTAGACCGACTTGACACCCTGCTGGTTCAGCACCTCGCCCATCGCCATTGGCGTTTGATCGTTCTGCCAGGAGGCTGAGAAAAAGTTCTGGTGGCAAAGCTTACCCGCTACGGGCGACGGCCCAGCGTTTGATGAAATCAGAAATTTGCCTGCGTCGAGCACGGATTTCCTGCTGGCCAGCAGCACGTGGGACCAGATGTAACCCGCCACGAAGTCAACATTGTCCTGTTTTACGAGCTTGTCGGTAACCTGCTTGCCGGTCTCTGGCTTGAACCCGTCATCAGCGAAGACAACTTCTAAAGGGCGTCCCCCCATTTTGCCGTCCATGTGTTCCACGGCCAGTTCCACGGCGTTTTTCATATCGTTGCCGATAACCGCGCCGCCAGTGGTCAGCGTAGTGACAAAGCCCACCTTTACAGGTGCGTCAGCGGCGGTTGCGGCTGCCGTCAACAAAAGCGAGGCGAGCATCGCCCCGGCGATTGTGCGTTTCATGATTTTCCTCCCAGTGTCACGCGGGCCTTAGCGGCCCCTTGTCGGTTGCGTGCGACTACCTGACACCGGGCGCGCGCCAATGTCCAACATTTTTGGGATCGGACCCGCGTGGCAGCCCCGTGCAGCCTAGGGCCGGGGTTCTAGATCAAAGCGGACGCCCCGAACCCGACGTTAGATCACCGCATCCAGAATGTCGTTCAGGTTCTGAGCGGTTAGCGGCACCGGGTTGCCGCCCGCGCTGGGGTCTGCAAGCGCGCCTTCGATGATGGCAGCCCGATCCGGTTGCGCCACGCCCAGGGCGCCGAGCGTCGCTGGCATCCCAAGCGTCGTGCACAGGTTTTCGACGGCGGCTACCAAGCTCTCGGCCCCGTCGCCCAGTCCACAATACGCCGAAGCCTGTCGCAGGCGATCGTCGATGGCGGGCCGGTTCAGCCGCAGCACCGGCGCCAAAAGGGTCGCATTGGTGGTGCCGTGGTGGGTGTCATAAAGCGCCCCTATCGGGTGAGACAGCGCATGCACCGCGCCAAGACCCTTTTGAAAGCCCACAGCCCCCATCAGCGCCGCTGACATCATATGCCCACGCGCGCCTACATCGCCCGGGTCGGCCATCACCCGCGGAAGATTCACAAATACGAGCCGCATCGCTTCGAGCGCGATGCCCTGGGACATGGGGTGGTAGTGGGGCGACGAATAGGCTTCGATCGCGTGCGCCAAGGCGTCCATCCCCGTGCCCGCCGTCAGCGCCGGGGGCAGACCCACCGTCAGTGATGGATCGCAAATCACCACCCGGGGCAGCACCTCCGGGTGAAAAATGATCTTTTTGCGGCGGGTGTCGGTCTGGGTCAGCACCGATGCTCGGCCGACCTCGGACCCGGTGCCCGCCGTGGTAGGCACCGCCACCGAAGGCCGGATCGCGCTCCGGTCCGCACGGGTCCACCAGTCGTCCACGTCCTCAAAATCCCAGACCGGGCGTGTTTGGCCTGCCATGAAGGCCACCATTTTTCCAAGATCGAGCGCAGAGCCCCCGCCAAACCCGACCACCCCGTCGTGAGAACCGCCGGTCAAAGCAGCGATCCCTCGTTCCAGGTTTTCTTCGGTTGGGTTGGGATCAACTTGGGCAAAAAGCCCAGGGCTAAGCCCTGCGCCCGTCAGCACATCAAGGGCGGTCTCGGTTATGGGCGCGCCGGCCAGCCCACGGTCGGTTACCAAAAGCGGGCGCTGGATCCCGGCCTCGGCGCAGGCCTCAGCCAGTTCGCGAATGCGACCTGGTCCGAAGCGGATGGCGGTGGGGTAGGACCACGTAGCGGTTGGGGCGGCAGTCATTGGCGGCAACTTTCCTTGGTAGTATCGCGCCCGAGCGGGCCGCAATACGCTGCGGCTGTCAAGGCGGGCGGGTGCCAGCGACGCCCAACGGGTGGGACTGTGGGCGCGACGCTGGGCATAACGCAGGACGTGACTTTGCCCCGAACACCCGGCTGGCGGGTTTTGCCGCATGCGTGTCCTGTGCCAGTCTGGAGGAGGGGAATCGCCCCGGGGAGGAACGCGCATGGGCGACGGTGCTAAGGAGCCACCGGGGCAGCCAGAAGTCCCAGAGAGCCTTGCAGGAACGGCGAACAGTCCGGACTATGCCTCCAACCGGGACGCAATGCTGGCCGCTGTAGCAGACCTATGCGCGCTCGAAGACCGTACCGCCGCGGCCAGCGCACAACGCAACGCGCGCTTTGCGGAGCGGGGCCAAACACCTCCCCGGGAACGGTTGGCCCGGCTCCTTGATCCCGGAGCGCCTTACCTGCCGCTCCACCGGATGGCGGGTTACCTAGCTGACACGGACGACCCTGAAAAAACGTTGCCAGGAGCCACGTTTATCGGTGGCATCGGCTATGTCTCGGGCATCCGGGCGATGGTTGTCGTGGACGACAGCGGCATCCGGGCCGGGGCGCTTGCGCCTTATGCGCTTCAAGCCATGCTGTCATTTTTGGCCATAGCTCAGCGCCAGAAGCTGCCTTTTATCCACCTGGTGGAAAGCGCGGGCGCAAATCTGATGGACTACCGGGTGGAGGACTGGGCCCACGGCGGCGGGGTCTTTGCAGGGCTCGCAAAGCTATCGGCGGCGGGCATCCCCACGGTGGCCGTGCTGCACGGCCCGGCCACGGCAGGCGGGGCCTATATGCCGGGGCTCTCGGACTACGTAGTGGGTGTGCGCGGCATGGGCATGGCGGCACTTGCCGGGGCGGCCCTTGTGGAAGCCGCCACTGGGGAGCGCGCCCAGGACGCCGACCTCGGCGGTGCCGAAATGCATGCCCAGACATCAGGGTTGGTGGAATACCTGGCCGAAGACGACCGCCACGCCCTTGAGATCACGCGGGAAGTAGTGGCCCGGCTTGCCTGGGGAAGCCATGCGTCAGACCCCGACGCGGGGCAGTCGGCCGCTACCGCCATCGATTACCCGGAGCACCTAGCAGGCGTGGTTCCAGCAAATATCTTTGCCCCCTTTGACGCCCGCGAGATCGCCAAACGCGTCCTTGACGCGCCCGGCTTTACCGATTTCAAGCCGGACTTCGGGCCTGGCACGGTCTGTCTTCAAGCCCGTCTTATGGGCTACGCGGTGGGCGTACTGGCTAACAATACCCCCATTGACCCTGCCGGGGCCGCCAAGGCCACGCAATTCCTACAGGCCTGCGACCAGGCTGGAACGCCGGTGATATTTCTGCACAACACCACCGGCTACATGGTGGGCACCGCCAGCGAGCAAGCCGGCATGATCAAGCACGGCTCCAAGATGATCCAGGCCGTGGCCAACCTGCGGGTGCCCAAGATCGGCTTCATCACTGGGGCAAGCTTCGGAGCGGGCAACTACGGTATGGGAGGCTGGGCGTTTGATCCCGATTTCCTGTTCTCTTGGGCCACGGCGCGGTCGGGCGTGATGGGCGGCGCCCAGGCGGCGGGCACCATGTCCAGCGTCGCCCGCGCCGCCGCGGCGCGCAAGGGCGCACCCGTAGATGAGGCACGCCTTCTCGCCCAAGAAGCGGCGATCTGCGCCCATTTCGACCGCCAGGCGCACCCGTTCTACACCTCTGGGCGCGTTCTGGATCACGGGGTGATCGACCCGCGCGACACCCGCGCCATCGCAGGCTTTTGCCTGAGCATCTGCGCCGAAGCGCGGGTGCGCTCGCTTAATCCATCCACCTACGGGGTGGCGCGCATATGACCGACCACACCCGTCCCCTGCGCCGTGTTTTGATCGCCAATCGGGGCGAGATTGCCCGGCGCATCGCGCGCACCTGCCGCGCCCGCGGGATCGCCACCGTGGCGGTCTATTCCGACGCGGACCAAGAGGCTGCCCATGTGGCTGGCTGCGACGCCGCCGTACGCCTGGGCCCGGCGCCTGCCGCCGAAAGCTATCTGCGGAGCGACGCCGTGATTTCTGCTGCGCAAACCAGCGGCGCCGATGCGGTGCACCCAGGCTACGGGTTTTTGAGTGAACGGGCTGATTTCGCCCGGGCGGTGATCGACGCAGGCCTAACCTGGATTGGACCCGCGCCTGCGGCCATCCAAACCATGGGCGACAAAGCCGCTGCCCGGCGCGCCATGGCCGCCGCAGGCGTGCCGGTTGTGCCCGGCTACGACGGCGCCGCCCAGGACGACGCGGCGCTTTTGGCTGCCGCCCATGCGGTGGGCTTTCCGCTGATGGTCAAGGCCGCCGCCGGGGGCGGCGGCAAGGGGATGCGCCAGGTAACCCAGGCTGACGCTTTGCCTGAAGCGCTGGATCTCGCCCGCGGCGAGGCCGCGCGCGCCTTTGGCGATGCAAAGCTGATCCTGGAGCGCCTGATCACCGGGGCGCGCCATGTGGAGGTCCAGGTCATCGGCGACGCCCATGGCTCCGTGATCCACCTGGGGGAACGGGACTGCTCGGCCCAACGGCGCCACCAAAAAGTCATCGAAGAAGCACCCTCCCCCGCGGTGGACCCGGTGCTGCGCGCGCGCATGGGCGCCGCGGCAGTGGCTGCAGCCCAGGCTGTGGGCTACCAGGGGGCCGGAACAGTGGAGTTTTTGCTGGAACCCAGCGGCGCGTTTTATTTTCTTGAGATGAACACCCGTCTTCAGGTCGAACACCCGGTAACCGAGGCGGTGACCGGGCTCGACCTGGTGGGCTTGCAGCTTGATTTGGCCGCCGGCGCCCCGCTTCCCTTGACCCAAGATGATGTGGCGCTGAATGGGCACGCCCTAGAAGCGCGGCTCTATGCCGAAGACCCCGGCGCGGGTTTTTTACCCGCTGCGGGGCCGCTTTTGAGCTGGGATATGCCGGATGATCTTCGGGTCGAAGCGGGCTACCGGGCCGGGGATACGGTCAGCCCCCATTATGACGCGATGCTCGCAAAGATAATCGCCTGGGGCGACACCCGGGCCGTGGCCCTGGCACGGTTGCGCGCGGGGCTCGAGCGGCTTTCATGCCTGGGGCTGCCCACCAATCGCGGGCACCTTCTTGAGATACTAGACCACCCAGACTTTATCGCAGGCGCGGCCACAACCGACTGGCTGGAAACCGAGGTACCCGGAGCCACACCGGCTGCCCGTAGCGCCGATGTTGCCTTAGCGGCGGCGGCCTGGCTCAACACCGAAGCGGCGCGCCTAGCCCGCATCGGCCGCATAAACCCGGCCCTGCGCGGCTTCGGCGCCCCAGGGTCGCACCTGACGCTTGCCCAAGGCGATCACCGGTGGGATCTCTTTGCCCGCCCAGTGCCCAAGGGCTGGTACATCACCGGCAAGGGCTTTGCCCATCAAGTGACTGGCATGCCGCCGACCATGGCCGTGGACGGGTGCCGCAGAGCTGTGGCCTATGCCGCCCAGGGGGATCAGCTTTGGCTGGCCCACGACGCCCGGGATATGGCCTTTAGACGGGTGTGGGCCACGCCTGAGGCAATCGCGGGCCCAGATACCGGGCGCATCATCGCCCCCATGGCAGGCGCCCTTGTGGCGTTGGATGTGGCCCCAGGCGACCGGGTTGACGCGGATGACCGAGTGGCGGTGATTGAGGCTATGAAGATGTCGCACGCCCTACGCGCCGGACGCGCAGGGATTGTAACCCAGGTCGGCGCCGCCCTGGGCGATCAGGTCGCTCAAGGGGCGGCCATCGTAACCCTTGCCGCCCAGGACGCAGACCAAGAGGAGAACGCCGACAATGCTGACACAGGCTGACGACTTCCTTGCCGAAAGCGAGGCGCTGCATACGTTGATTGCGCCCCTGGATGGCCGCGCGCTAACCCAGGTGACCCAGTTCAAGGGCTGGACGATCGAGGACGTGATCTTGCATCTCCATTTCTGGAACGGCGCGGCGGACCTCGCGGCACAGAATCCCAAAACGTTTCGGACGCTGATTACACAGATGATGGCCGCGCTGAAATCCGGTGCTCTGCGCACCTTCGAGGATGCCCAGATAGAGCAGCGCGGCACTGACCTGCGCGACGCGTGGATCGCTCGGGTCCGGGAAATGGCGCCCCGCTGGCAGGCCATGGACCCCAGGGCGCGCCTGGCTTGGGTGGGCCCTGACATGAGCGCGCGATCCTCCATGACCGCTCGTCAGATGGAGACCTGGGCTCACGGCTATGAGGTTTGGGACGTGCTGGGCCACGAAAGGGCAGAGAACGACCGGGTGAAGAACATCGTTATCCTTGGACTTAACACATTCGGTTGGTCGCACCAGGTGCACGGCTTGCCGGTGCCCCCGACGCGCCCGGCCCTGGAGCTGACCGCCCCCTCGGGCGCGGTCTGGTCCTATGCGGCGCAGGGCGGCGAGGACGCGGGCGCCATCACCGGTCCGGCGGTGGACTTCGCGGCGGTCGTGACCCAAACCCGGGCGCTGGCGGATACGGCTCTGCGAAGCGAAGGGCCCGTGGCGCGCACCTGGATGGAAAATGCCCAGTGCTTTGCGGGGCCGCCGGAACGCCCGCCGGCTCCGGGCAGCCGCGCGCGGTCTTTGGCTCCAGGGCCGGTCGATGGATAAGGCGATCATAACCTGCGCACTCAACGGTGTGCTGACCGACCCGCAGCGCCACCCAGTGCCCGTGACGCCCGAGGAATGCGCCGCCTCAGCCAGTCGCGCGGTAGAGGAAGGCGCAAGCATCATCCATATTCACTTCCGGCGCCAGGGCCCGAAAGACGGCCACCTGCCCAGCTGGGACCCAACCGTTGCCGCAGCCATAGGGGCGGCCATCCGCGACGCCTGCCCCGGCGTGATTCTAAACGCCACCACGGGCACGCCAGGCCCCGACATCGACGGCCCCTTGGCCTGTCTGGAAACGCTGGGGCCTGAAGTGGCGGCCTGCAATGCGGGCTCGCTCAACTACCTGAAGCTGCGCGCCGATGGGACCTGGGCCTGGCCGCCCATGCTTTTTGA
>JBCCMR010000028.1:0-15431 GCA_039026255.1 Pseudomonadota bacterium | reverse complement strand
GAGGAAAACCGCGCGCTTTACGGGGAAAAATACGCGGCTGCCGATGATATTTTCGGCGCGATCGACGGCTATATCCCGCCGCAGGCCGGGTTTTTCCTGTGGCTGCCGGTCGCCGACGGCGAAGCGGCGTCGCTCGACCTTTGGCAAAAGACCGGGGTGCGTGTTTTGCCTGGGGCCTATCTGGGTCAGGGCGAAGGGGCCGACAACCCGGGCGCGGGGTTCGTCCGCGTGGCTATGGTCGCCCCAAAAGACGACATGTTGCGCGGGCTTTTGGCCGTGCGAGAGCACCTCTACTGATTGCGTTCCGAAAGGCCCCCCATGGCGTACCAGACCCGCACCCGCGATCCGCTTCTCGAAGCGCATATGCAGCAGGCGATCACCCGCCGCGGGAAAGAGCTCTTGGGCCTGGCCATAATTGCTCTTGGGGCGGGTTCGGCAGCGATGCTTTGGAGCTTTAGCCCAAGCGATCCAAGCTGGGCTAACGCCACATCGGGTCCGGTCCAAAACCTGTTGGGTTCCCCTGGAGCGGCGATTTCCGCCTGGTTGATGTTCACAATCGGATGGGCGTCCTGGGTGATACCGGTGCTTTTTGTCACCTGGGGTGCACGCTTTGTGATGCACCTGGGCGACGGGCGGCTTTGGGGTCGCGCGGTGGTGATCCCGGTCTTTGCCGCCGCCGCCACAGTTTTTTTGGCAGCCCATAGCACACCCGCGGGCTGGCCCCACGAATACGGCTTAGGCGGGGTGGCGGGCGATGCCGCTCTTTTGGTTCTGATGGATTTGGTGCCACTGGGTCTATCGCTTCGCCTTTTTGCTGTAACGCTGGGCCTGGGAGCGCTTTTCCTGGGAACCGGGCTCTTTGCCCTCGGGTTCACGAAATTCGAAGTCTACATGGTCTCACGCACGGTATTGATCGCCGTGATCTTGACCTACGCGTCGATCCTATCGGTGCTGGGCTTCACCTACCGGGCGACCGCCTGGACGGCGGGGCATGCGAAGACGCGGATGGATGCCCGCCGCGCGGCGCAGGAAGAAAACGCCATGCTCGACCGCCTGCGCGCCGCGCCAGAGCCGGAGCCTACGGGCACCGCCCCTAAGCCCAAGCCCGCGCGCAGCCGTTTTTCGATTCCGAAGCCTGCGTTCCCGGTCTTTGGCCGCGGCCAGCCCCAGCCTGAGGATGACGCGCCGGTGGACTTGACCGCCGACGATGAAAGTACCGAGGACCGCCTGCGCGAGCGGATAAATGATGCCATCAAGGCCAAGGTTTTGCGCGCCCGGCGCATCACCCTGCCCCGCGATAGTGAGCCGCCGGTCACCGAAAACATCTTCCGCGACCTGCCGGACGATGCTGAGCCTGAGGCCCCAGAGCTTGGCGGTGTGTCCCGCGACGCGGCCGCCGCCTTGGTGCCGCCGCAACCGCAGCCGCAAGCGCCGGTGTCTCAACCCATCGTACGCCCCCGCAAACCGGCCGCAAAGCCCAGCCGAAAGGCCCAGGCAGAGGCGCAGCCGTCACTCTTTGCCGGGGAAAGCACCACCTACGAGACGCCGCCGCTGAACCTTTTGGCGAATCCGGCCAGCATCGTGCGCCACCACCTGAGCGATGAGGCGCTGGAGGAAAACGCCCGGATGCTTGAAAGCGTGCTCGACGACTATGGTGTGCGCGGGGACATTGTGTCGGTGCGCCCGGGTCCGGTGGTGACGATGTATGAACTAGAACCGGCGCCGGGGCTTAAGGCCAGCCGCGTGAGAGGGTTGGCCGACGATATCGCGCGGTCCATGTCAGCGTTGTCGGCGCGGGTGTCTACGGTGCCGGGTCGGTCGGTGATCGGCATCGAACTGCCAAATGAGAACCGCGAAACGGTGCTTTTGCGCGAAATCCTCGCCAGCCGGGACTACGGCGACGGGGAACAGGCGCTTCCCCTGGCGCTGGGCAAGGACATTGGCGGCGCCTCTGTGGTGGCGAACTTGGCGAAGATGCCCCATCTTCTGATCGCCGGGACCACTGGGTCGGGTAAGTCGGTAGCGATCAACACGATGATTCTTTCGCTGCTCTACCGGCTTTCGCCTGACGAATGCCGCATGATCATGATTGACCCTAAGATGCTGGAACTAAGCGTCTATGACGGCATCCCACACCTGCTGTCGCCCGTGGTGACCGACCCCAAAAAGGCTGTCGTTGCCCTGAAATGGGTTGTGGGCGAAATGGAAGAGCGCTACCGCAAGATGTCCAAGATGGGTGTGCGCAATATCGGGGGCTATAACGCCCGGGTCGAGGCTGCGTTGGCCAAGGGCGAAGACTTCACCCGCACGGTGCAGACGGGATTTGATGACGACACCGGCGAGCCCGTCTTTGAGACGGAACATTTCACGCCCGAAAAGATGCCCTTTATCGTGGTTATCGTGGACGAGATGGCCGACCTGATGATGGTGGCAGGTAAAGAGATCGAAGCCTGCATCCAGCGCCTGGCGCAGATGGCGCGGGCGTCGGGCATCCACCTGATTATGGCCACCCAGCGCCCGTCGGTGGATGTCATCACCGGCACGATCAAGGCGAATTTCCCAACACGCATTAGCTTCCAAGTGACGTCAAAGATCGACAGCCGTACGATCTTGGGCGAAATGGGCGCCGAGCAGCTTTTGGGCATGGGCGACATGCTCTACATGGCTGGCGGCGGCAAGATCACACGCATCCACGCGCCTTTTGCATCCGACGAGGAGGTGGAAGAGGTGGTGAATGCGCTCAAGCTCTTTGGGCCGCCGACCTATGTGGCAGGGGTGGTCGAAGGCCCGGCCGAGGAAAAGGCCGACGGCATCGACGCGGTGCTTGGGCTCGGCGGGAATACCGGGGGCGAAGACGCGCTTTACGATCAGGCGGTGGCGATTGTCGCGCGCGACCGGAAGTGCTCTACCAGCTATATCCAACGCAAACTGGCCATCGGCTACAATAAGGCTGCCCGCCTTGTGGAGCAGATGGAAGACGAAGGTGTGGTGAGCGCATCCAACCAGGTCGGAAAACGTGAGGTGCTTGTGCCGGAGCCCTAAGGCCCGGCCCTAGCCGCGCTGGGACTTATTGTAGTTGTTTTCGATATAGTTAGCGAAGGTCGCGAACCGGTTGTTATAACGCCGGTTCAGGCTCTGTTTCGCCAGCTTCGCCGACTGCAGCACGAGCCGCGCCGAGATCGTTTTGGGCGTCACATTCAGGGTCGATTTGATGCGGCTTTGTTTGCGGGTCAGGGCCATCGCTTCAAAATCTGCCGCGGCGTCGATCCCCTTAGACGTGATCATGAATTTTAAAATGTTATCAGGACGGTATTCTACGACCTGAATGTCCACATCGCGCACCTTGCCCCGGAATTCGCCGACCACGTTCCAGGTAAGCCCGATACCCTTTGAGGGTATGTTGTCTTTGCGCTGTACCTGAGCGCCGCGCCTTAAGGCAAAGCTCTCGTAGGCATCAAAATCAGTCAGCTGCTGGAAAACATAGTCCAGGGGCGCATTGATGTCTTGCGTGGACGTGAACTGCATGCCGATGCCTCATTCGTTCGCTTGCCTGCGAATCATTGGCGCTACCCTAGGGTATCGGCCAGCCAGTTGTGAATCAGAAAATGTGCGATAGAACCCGGCCGCGCCGGGTAGAGATCTGGGTTTTCGCCCCGGCTGGCGGCGAAGACCTCTTCCCGGGTGAACCAGCGGGCGTCTTCGATTTCGTCGGGGTCGATGGTGATATCGGTGCTTTCGGCTTCCGCGGAGCAGCCGATCATCAGGCTGGATGGGAATGGCCATGGCTGGCTTGATAGGTATCCCACTTGGCCCAGGCGAACCCCGCTTTCTTCAAACACTTCCCGGCGGGCAGCGGCTTCGATGCTTTCGCCTGGTTCCATAAACCCGGCAAGAAGCGAATACATGCCTTTTGGCCAGCCGGGCGATCGGCCAAGCAGCATGGAATTTCCGGCCGTGACCAGCACGATTACAACCGGGTCCGTGCGCGGGAAATGGGATGCGCCGCAGGCGTCGCAGACCCGCTGCCACCCGGCTTGGGTGACGCGGGATGGCTCTCCGCAGCGGGCGCAAAACTCGTGGGTGCGGTGCCATTCGAAAAGCCCGCGGGCGGTCGCGGCCAATTCCGCGTCCCGGGGGCCGAGTTTGCCCATGATTGTGCGCACCTCGGCAAAAACCTGGCTGTTGCTGAAACCGGGATAGCGGTTCTGCGATGGGTCAAAGAACTGTTGCATGGCTGCTGCGTCGGCGTCCGGGTCGTCCCATGCAGAGATATCGTAGGCCAGAAGTGGCGTGCCGTCGTCGTCGAGCCCCAGGAAAATCGGCTTCTCTTGGGCCTCGGTCAAGATGGGCTCTTCCGGGCCAAGCCGCATCACCGATTTTTCGCCGTAGTCGAAAAGGACCTTGCCCCGCCAAAGTACAATCGACTTCGCTTTTGGGATCATTGCTTCAAGGTTGCCGCGCAGATGGGCTGCCCGGTTTAGACCAGACCCGCCAAAGGTCACCTGCTCTGCGTTTTTCATGGGAACCCCCGGCGCGATTGTGTGGCCTTCTCCCACGCTTTTCCCACGGGGGCCTGCGCCCGGCAACCGCCTTGTATGGTGTTCTGGCGCCCGGTGATGGGCCCGGCCCATGCCCGAGACGGGCTTGTCACCGGCACGTGAATTGCATATTTCACCACGTGAGAGGTTGGCGCGGGCAGGCGCCTCGCCAACCCGGTCAGATCCGGAAGGAAGCAGCCGTAACGAGCCCCGCTTGGGTCGTTGTCAGCCTCTCACCATCGTGTCCCGCCGCGGCGCCTTAGCCGCCTGCCTTTCGGGCAAGGGATAGCGCGTCACGAATGACAGACCGATCCCCCACTTCATTGCATAGGATCAGCACCAGCCGCGCGTTAAGCGCGTGGCTTTCTTCGGTGCTAAGCCCTTCATGGGCGCCAAGGAGTTCTTCGTAGAAACCATCAGGATCTGATATATTGGGCGTTTCAAGGCTGCCTGTCATGGTCATACCGCCCCGAGCGCACGGCCCAATGCCTGGGTCAGCGCGTCTTTTTCAAAACTTGCCCAACGGGCCGCGACGATCTGATCTGGGCGCACCAGATAAACGCCTTGGTCAGCCTCGCCCAGGTAGCGTTCGGCCAAGTAGCCGTCGGCGGGTACATGCACCGCGCGGGCGGTCACGTCGCCCCATGTGATATCAGATGCCGCGCATCCGATCGCCAAGACATGGAAGGCGTTGCCCAACTGATCCATCAGCCAACCATCGGGTATCGGCGCGTCTTGCATTGGTGCGCCGACACGGGTGCGCCAGGGCATGCCCGCCCCGTCCGGCCCGTTCAGCGGAGAACCGTCATAAGTGCAAGGGGCCGAAAGCCGGCCGGAGTTCACAAGCGGACGCATGGCCGGCGTATGCTCCACCAGGTCAAGCACGCTTTCCCGAAAGAGCTTTGCGATGTCGCTTTTCGGGGTCATGAAATCGGTTGTGCGGCTGGAATTGAGGATGTTCTCCTCGGCGCCGTGTTTGCGTTCTGCCTGGTAGCTATCGAGGAGCGTCTCGGGCGCCTGTCCCTGGATCACCAGCGCCAGCTTCCAGGCCAGGTTGTCGACGTCCTGCATGCCGCCATTACAGCCCCGGGCGCCAAACGGGCTGACCTGGTGGGCGCTGTCTCCAGCGAAAAAAACGCGCCCGTGGCGGTAGCGGTCCATGGACATGCATTGGAATGTGTAGACGCTGACCCATTCGGGTTCCCACTCCACGTCCGGGCCCAGCATCGCCTGGACTTTAGGGCCATAAAACTCCGGTTTTACAACGGCTTTGCGGTCGATATTCCAGCCCAATTGAAAGTCGATGCGCCAGATATCGTCGGGTTGCTTGTGTAATAAAACGGACTGACCGGGGTGGAAAGGCGGGTCGAACCAAAACCATCGTTCCGTGGGAAAGTCCGCCTTCATCTTCACGTCGCAGATCAAGAAGTTGTCCTCAAACACCCGCCCTGTGAAATCGAGTCCCATCATCGTGCGCACGGGCGATCGGGCGCCGTCTGCTGCGATCAGCCATTCAGCCTCCATGTCGTAGGTGCCGTCGGGGGTATCCACGGTCAGCGCGACGTGATTGCTGTGGGTTTGCACAGATTCGACGCGGTTGCGGCCGCGGATCTCGATGGGCGCCCCGGCTTCTTGCGCCGCGCGGATGCGCTCGACAAGGAACTTCTCAAAGTAGGGTTGTTGCAGGTTGATGAACGCGGGGCGCTTGTGGCCTTCCTCCGGTAGGAGGTTAAAGTCATAGATCTGGCGGTCTTCTCGAAATACTTTGCCCAGGTTCCAAACGACGCCCTTGTCCACCATCGGGTCGCCCGCGCCCAGGCGGTCGCAGATTTCGAGCGTGCGTTTCGCAAAGCAGATCGCGCGGCTGCCCACGCCAACCCCGTCGTGGTCGTCGAGCACCACGCAGGGAATATTTTTCAGCCCCAGGTCCAGCGCCATTCCCATACCCACCGGCCCGCCGCCGATGATCACTACAGGATGCCGCACTGGTGCTTCGGTGCTTTGATCTGGGACGGGGGCGTAAGGGTAAAGTTTAAACGCGGTGTCGTAGCGCACATCAACCATGGCTTGGCTCCGTTTCTTTGCGTGTCGTGTGTATTTCGTCGTTTATTTAGTCGCTTAGGGGTCGCGGCGCAGGAAAAGCCGCCAGACCGACCGCCCGGTGAGAAACCCGAAAAGCCCAAAACCCAGGATCATCGCCTCCCATCCGGCGGGGCCAATGGGCAGGCCCCGGTACCAGATGGCAAACGCCGTAAAGGCGAGTCCCGCCGACCCAAAGATCAGCCAAAACCACAGCTCTTTGCGGTCTGGGCCGTAGGGGTTTGTCGTCATCCCTGGAGCGCCTCCCACATGTCCAGGTCGCGCTGGGCGGTCCAGATACGCGGGTGCAAGATGCCGCGGGCTTCGTCGTAGGCGCGCGCGACGTTGAAGGGCAGGCAGTGTTCGTAGATTGCATAATCCTTGAACTTTGGGTCACAAGCGTCGCGCACTGCGTCCCAGGCATCCTTGAGCGTGCCACCTCGGGCTGCCACCTGGGCCGCAGGGCGGTAGGTGCTGTCCACGAAATCGCGGGTCAGTTCGATTGCCTCTTCTACGGCGGCGCGACCTACAAGCGCGTCACCGCGCCCAGGGGCGATGGACTGTGGGTCATATGCTTTCACGTTATCAAGCGTTTGACCCCACTCATTAAAGTGCCCGTCTCCGCAGTAGCAGGCCGAGTGCTTTTCTACGATATCACCGGTGAACATGACCTGTTCGTCGGGCACCCAGATCACGCTGTCACCCGCCGTATGGGCCCGCCCGATTTGTTTGATATCGACCCGTCGGTTGCCCAAAAAGACAGTCATGGCGTCTGAAAAGGTGGTCGTGGGCCAGGTTAACCCCGGGATGCTCTCGTGGCCTTCGAAGAGTCGAGGAAAGCGCTGGAATTCGCTGTCCCAGTCCTCTTGACCCCGTTCCACAACCATGCCCCGGGCGGCGTTTGACATGATGATCTGATCGGCCCCGTAGGCACTGGCCCCCAGGACGCGGACTGCATGGTAGTGGGTCAGCACCACATGGGTGATCGGCTTGTCAGTCACCTGACGCACTTTTCCAATGACCATTTTGGCCAGGCGCGGGGTGGCCTGGGCTTCTACGATCATGACGCTGTCGTCGCCGATGATCACCCCGCTGTTGGGATCCCCTTCGGCGGTAAAGGCCCACAGGTCCTTACCCACCTCGGTGAAGCTGATTGTTTTTTCCCCGGTGTCACCCTGGGATGCAAATGCTTTGGCCATTAGCCCATTCCGTGTTTGCCGCCGTCCCACGCGGGCATAGCGGTTTTGGCGACCTTTGCCGGGTGGGTTTCCATGTCGGTGGCCATAGTGTCATTCCATCGGTTTAAGAACCCAAAGAGCGCGATCGCGGCGACGATTTCAACGATTTCGGCATCGCTAAAGTGTGGCCGGAGCGCGTCAAAGTGCTCCGCATCGACGTTGTTGGGCACACCGGCGGCCTCCCGCGCAAGGATCAGTGCCGCGCGCTCTGCGTCGGTGAAGTGGGGCGATGTTTCGCATTCCCAGACGGAGTTGATCTTTGCGTCGTCTACCCCGTAGACGTGGCTTAGATTGGCCATATGGCCCTGGCAATACCGGCAGCCGGTGGCCATCGATGTCATCAATGCCACCATCATCTTGAGCGATTCCGGCACGTCTCCTTCGTAAAGCACCGCCTGGTTCAGCGCCATGAACGCCTCGGCCACGTTAGGGCGGCGGCTCATGGTCAGGATCGAATTGGGCAAGAAGCCACGGATTTCATCGTAGCGTGCGAAGCGGTCTTCAAATTGAGGCAAGTCTGCTCGATCAAGGGGCTGTACGTGTGGCATGGGTTAATCCTCCTCCGGTTGTGATGCGCCAGCAGGCAAAATGGTTCCGACACAGTCGCCGAACCCGATACGGTAACCGTCCCCATGGCAGTGGCCGCGTAGGGTCATAGTATCGCCGTCTTCAAGAAACGATCGGGTTTCCCCGGTGGGCAGGGTCAGGGGTTCCTTCCCGCCCCAGGACAGTTCCAGGAGCGACCCGCGATTTTCCTTTTCGGGCCCTGAAATGGTCCCCGATCCTAAAAGGTCGCCCGTGGACATGGCGCAACCGCTGCTGGCGTGGTGGGCCAGTTGTTGGGCGCTGCTATAATACATTTCCTGGTAGTTGGTGTGGGCGATAACACTCGGCGCGGTGCCACCCGCCGGGTTAATGATTACTTCAAGGTCTATATCGTAAAGCCCTGGTTTATCTTCGTTCAGATAGGAAAGAAGCGGCACTTCCCGGGGTGGGGTAGGTTTGCGAAAGGGTTCGAGCGCGGCCTTTGGTATAATCCACGGGCTAATCGAGGTGGCGAAAGCCTTAGCCTGGAACGGGCCCAGCGGTTGGTATTCCCAGGCTTGGATGTCCCGGGCGGACCAATCGTTCAAAAGCACGTAGCCGAAAATCATCGCGTCGGCCTGGGCCGTGGTGACCGGGTGGCCCATATCGCTGCCAGTGCCAACGACGGCGCCCATCTCAAGTTCAATATCAAGGCGCGCGCAGGGGCCGAACCGGGGTGCGTCGTCGTTGGGGCCTTTCAACTGGCCCGTGGGTCGGCGAATATTGGTGCCTGACACCACCACCGTAGAGGCGCGTCCATTATAGCCGATTGGAATATGCAGCCAGTTCGGCGGCAGGGCGTTTTCGGGACCGCGGAACATAGTGCCCACGTTCTGGGCATGGTGGCGTCCGGCGTAAAAGTCGGTGTATTCGGCCACCACAAAAGGCAGGCCCATGTCCACGTCGGCCATGGGGATCAGCGCCAGGTCGCGGATTTCGCCGGCCTCGCGTAGGGCTGGATCGCCGTCGTTGCGCAGCAGATCGGTCAGTCGTGCCCGGGTCGCAGCCCAGGCGTCTGCCCCAAGTTCCATAAATTCGTTCAGGTAGGGAACATCGAAAACCGGCGTATGGCCCAGGGCCAGCATGTTTTCGTCTTCGAGAACGCCCAGATCGACAACCGTGTCTCCGATGGCAACGCAGGGGTGACCTTCGCCGTCTTCATCCAGGTAGACGCCATAGGGCAGGTTGTTGAGCGGGAACGCCCCCTCGGGATCGTTAGCGGTTTCAATCCAGGATTTCAAAAGCGGCATCGGTCTTCCTTCTTAGTCTCTTTTGCAGCCCACCTGAGGTGCCGATCCCCGGGCGCCGGGCAAAGCCGACTTCCGGAGCGGATGTGTCACAGGAGAGGTTGCGGGGCTTAGTCCTTCAGCCCAGGGGTGCGGTCGAATTTCTTCTCAAGCCCATCCCAGCAGTCGATGTAGTCGTCTTGTAGGGGCGCCTCATGGGCGGCGAATTCTGTCAGTTGCTGGGGGAAGCGGGTCTCGAACATGAATGCCATTGTGTTTTTCAGCTTTACCGGCTCCCAGGTTTCCTTTGTCGCCTTCTCAAAGGCGTTGCGGTCGGGGCCGTGGGGCAGCATGCAGTTGTGCAAGCTGATGCCCCCGGGGACAAACCCCTTGGGCTTGGCGTCATAGACCCCGTAAACATTACCCATCAGCTCAGACATGATGTTCTTGTGATACCAGGGCGGGCGGAACGTGTTTTCGTTGGCCAACCACCGTTCTGGGAAAATTACGAAGTCGATGTTGGCGGTGCCCTCTTCCGCCGTGGGGGCGGTGAGCACGGTAAATATTGACGGGTCCGGGTGGTCAAAGCTGATAGACCCGATGGTGGCGTAGGTGCGCAGATCGTATTTAAAAGGCGCGTAGTTGCCGTGCCAAGCGACTACGTCAAGTGGGCTTTGCGGGATTTCCGTCGTGTGAAACTGCCCGCACCACTTGACGGTGACGCGGCAGGGTTCTTCGCGGTCCTCAAAGGCCGCCACAGGCGTTTTGAAGTCGCGCGGGTTGGCTAGGCAGTTGGCGCCGATTGGGCCCCGGTGCGGGAGAGTGAACTTGGCGCCGTAGTTTTCGCACACAAAACCACGCGCTTCCCCGTCGGGAAGCGCCACACGGAACACCATACCCCGGGGCAGTATGCAGATCTCAAGCGGTTCCACGTCCAGGATGCCGAATTCGGTAAAAATCTTCAGGCGCCCGTGCTGGGGCACGACCAAAAGCTCTGCATCGGCGTTGTAGAAATGGTCATCGACCATGTCGGTGTTGGCCAGGTAGACGTGGGACGCCATGCCCACCTGGGTGCCCACGTCCCCCGCCGTGGTCATCGTGCGCATCCCGGTGATGAAGGTCAGCGGTTTGTCGGCAAAGGGCACCGGGTCCCAGCGGTACTGGCCTAGGCTGATCACGTCCGGCACCACATGGGGCGCGGTCTTCCAGGAGGGCATATCGACCTTGGTGAACCGTCCCACGTGTTTCACAGACGGGCGGATGCGGTACATCCAGCTGCGTTCAAGCGTTGCGGTCGGGGCGGTGAAAGGCGACCCGGACAACTGTTCTGCATAAAGCCCATACTCTATGCGTTGGGGGCTGTTGCGGCCCACGGGAAGCGCGCCAGGCAGAGCTTCGGTTTCGAAGTCGTTGCCGAAGCCCGGCATGTAGCCTTCGGTTACCCCGACTGAGGTGGCTGCAACGGTAAAGCCTTTGGGTGCTGCCTGCTTGTTCATGGGAACCTCCCGCATCGCATGAATCGCTTGATTGACCATATCGTTGCATTTGCAACGAAGTCAATACGGGACTTGCGGGTAGTGGTTGCATCTGCAACGATTGTTGCCATGACGCTCCAACTTGACCGATTTCTACCCTATCAGCTTGCGGTTCTGGCCAACCGTGTCAGTCGGGAATTTTCCGCCGTTTACGCGGAAAAATATGGCATCACCGTGCCGGAATGGCGGGTGCTGGTGCATATTTGGTCTGCGGGGCCTGTCAGTGTCAGAGAGGTGCATGCCCGTGTCGATATGGACAAATCCAAAGTCAGTCGGGCCGCAGCGCGGCTTCAAGTTGCAGGCTACCTGACCAAAGACCCCGACGCCCGCGACCGGCGGCTGGTTACCCTGGCGCTGACCGAACAGGGCCAGCATGTCATGGATGACCTGATCCCCCGCGCAGCAGCCTTCGAGGAAGAACTTATGGACCGCATCGGCGCCCCTGCCAAAGATTTCCGCGCAGCCATTAACACCCTTTTGAAGGACACCCCATGACTGCGGCTACCAACTCTTATTCTCCGGCGGTTACACTTTATGACTATTGGAGGTCTTCGGCAGCTTATCGTCTGCGCATTGCCTTTGGTCTGGCGGGTTGGACTTATGACGCGGTGCCTGTTGACCTGACTAAAGGGGAGCACCTGACCGACGAAAACGCCGCCCGCAACCCGCAGCGTTTGGTGCCCACGGCTGTCGTCGCCGGGGAGGTGCTTACCCAGTCGCTGGCCATTATCGAATACCTTCACGAAACTGGCGCATATGCGTTTTTGCCCCCTGATGCCCTAGGCCGCCATCGGGTGCGCGCGATATCTTACGCGATTGCTATGGAGATCCATCCGGTCTGCAACCTGTCGGTAGCGCGCTATGCGTCCACCGAAGGGGAGGCCATCACTATGGGCACGTGGATGCAACACTTCATTCCCAAAGGGCTCTCTGGGGTGGAGGCAATGCTCCGTCCCGGCGACCGCTACTGCCACGGGGACACGGTGACCATGGCCGACATCTGCCTGGTGCCGCAGTTATACAATGCCCAGCGGTGGGAGGTGGACCTGACGCCGTTCCCGGCCATCCGCGAGCGTTTTGCAGCCTTGGGCGCGCTGCCTGCCGTAGCAGCGGCCCACCCCGACATGCACCGCCCTAATTGACAGGCGCAGGGAAAGAAGCTGCATCAGGAAGCTTCGTTGCGCTGGGCGCAGCGGCGCCCGTTGCTTGCCACCGGCGGGCGGGGGCGGCTAGGAAAGCGCTATGACCAGGATACTCCTTATAATTGGCGGTGGGATTGCCGCCTATAAGTGTCTCGATCTGATCCGCCGGGCCCAGGATCGCGGCATTGCCGTGACCCCTGTTTTGACCCGCGCTGGGTCAGAATTTGTGACCCCCCTCTCGGTATCTGCCCTTGCCGGGCAAAAGGTTTTCACCGACCTGTGGGACCTGACAGATGAGGCCGAAATGGGCCACATCCAGCTGTCGCGTTCGGCGGACCTGATTGTGGTCGCCCCGGGCACGGCGGACCTGATGGCCAAGATGGCCCAGGGCCATGCCGATGACCTTGCCTCTACACTCCTTTTGGCTACCGACACGCCGGTCCTGATTGCGCCGGCCATGAATGTGCGCATGTGGCAGCACCCCGCTACGCAGCGAAACCTGGCAACAATTCTCAGGGACGGCGTAACTGTGGTGGGTCCGGACGATGGGTCGATGGCCTGCGGGGAGTTTGGCCCTGGCCGCATGGCCGAGGTTCCCGCCATCCTCGACGCCATTGAGGTCACGCTCACATCGGCAAAGCCAGATCCGCCAGGGGGCAGCCTTGAGGGTCGCCACGTGCTTGTCACTTCGGGTCCCACCCACGAACCTATCGACCCCGTGCGCTACATTGCCAACCGATCGTCGGGTGCCCAGGGCACTGCGATTGCCCGTGCGCTGCTGGATCGCGGGGCCAGGGTAAGCTTCGTCTCAGGCCCTGCCGCCGCACCACTACCCGATGGCGCACAGGTCTTTTCAGTGGAAACCGCTCGCGAAATGCTTGCGGCCGTGGAAGCGGCACTGCCTGCCGACGCTGCCGTCTTTGCCGCCGCCGTGGCCGATTGGCGCGTCGCGTCAGAGGCCGCGTCAAAGATCAAAAAAGATGCCTCTGGCGCGGTGCCGAGCCTTGCCTTCGAAGAAAACCCCGACATTCTTGCCACGGTGGCGCAGATGTCGACGGGCCGTCCGCGCCTTGTGGTGGGTTTTGCCGCCGAAACCGACGACGTTTTGGCCAACGCCACTGCCAAACGCCAACGTAAGGGCTGCGACTGGATCGTGGCCAATGATGTGTCACCGGATACCGGTATCATGGGTGGCCCGGAAAATGCCGTGACCTTGATCACCGAAACCGGGGTGGAGCCCTGGCCCCGTATGGCAAAAGATGCCGTAGCGGCGGCGCTCGCTGATCGAATTGCAACGGCCTTGGCCCATGGCTGATATCGCCGTCCGCGTTTATTGGGCAAATGATGCCGATACCGCGCTTGGGTTTCCGACCTATGCCACCGCGGGCGCGTCTGGCATGGACCTACGCGCAAATATCACCGCCGCGCGCACCCTGGCCCCCGGCGAAATTGCTCGCGTGTCCACCGGGCTCATCCTGGAGATACCCCCGGGGTTTGAGGCCCAGGTGCGCCCTCGGTCGGGGCTTGCCTTGCGCCACGGGATTACGCTGCCTAACGCCCCGGGCACGATCGACGCCGATTACCGCGGTGCCCTGGACGTGATCCTGCAAAACGGCGGCGCGCGTCCCTTCACGGTCAACCACGGCGACCGCATTGCGCAACTGGTCTTTGCCCCCGTGGTCCGTGTGGCCTGGGACACCCGGGGCGTGCCCACCGCCACTGCCCGGGGTAAAGGCGGTTTCGGGTCCACCGGGGTGGACTGACCTGCCAGATACGCAGCGTCCCCGCGCTCGGGCTACCCTATCTTGGTGTGCGGTGCGTAGACAGGAAACACTGCTTGCCGAACCCGCATGCCGGTTCTGGGTTGGTTTGGCCGTCAGATGCAGTCGCAAAGCAACTGATACTGCCGGTGGCGCTTTACATCACGACGGGAGAGCAGCGGCAACAAATCGCTTAAGCCTCCAAAACATGAACGCTTGGAGCGCCGAAGTTCCAAAACCAATGGCAACAATTGGAGTGTTTCCACCGACTAACGCGTGGGTGCCATCAAGAAAATCCACAACGATCCGGAATATCAAGAAGCATTCCATCATGGGACGCGACTTGCTCAGCAGAGCGTATGCTCCCATCGCGGCTGTGCCAAGGTTACGCGCGCAGAAAAGACCTGCCGGACCGACCAAACTGAAGGCTCCGGCAGCCTCGGCCGCTGCCCATTTCCCCCACATGGCCGCCGGATTGGTATAGATGACCACGGCGAACACAACCGGAACGCATGTGACGAACCACAGATAGCAGTAAATCCACTTAAGATAGGTTTGGTCCGTCATGGTTTACTCCTGAATTTGAGGGCCAAAGCGCAAAAAATATCTTTCTAGATAGATAAAAGTGAACCTGATGCTGACAAGCCTTCCAAAAGAGCCAGGTCTGTTGGAAGGCTGTCTGAAAAAGCCATGAAAGTGATCCGAGCAGGTTTATTCAATGCCCCGTCACATTGCGTACCGAACTGCTCGCTTCGCTGAGCGCAGCTCAAAGCCTAAAAGTCCGGCCCGAGAGCTTTGTGCGGCATCAAAGCGGGTATGATGTTAGACAAAACCTATCATTGCTCTGTTTGCATCGAGATTTAGTAGCTCACAGAAAATGTCTTCTGCGACTGCAAACGCTTTGGCTTGACCTGAAGACCCAACCGGTAGGCCATACTGCACGCTCCCGTGCGAAAGCTTTCGCGGACTTCGACGGCAAGAACTGATCTTTTAAGCAACACTTTGTTTTGTGCCCAGGGTGATTGCAGCCGCCCCTTTCACCTACCTTCAGGTGCCTTGCATTAACAAAGCACCTAGACTTTCGACGCAACGCAGGCGCCGTTGACCTAGGATCTCAAACGCATCAGCAGCCACCGAAGACCAAAGGCGGGTATCAAGATCAAAATAACCGCAAAGATCACCAAAAGCGTAAGCGTCTGTGCATCTGGGACCCGCGCGAAACCCCCAAGTATGTCCATAATGTTTGGCATGAAGCGAGCCGCAATTGTCGCAAAAAGCGCGGCGCAAGACCGAAGCCAGAAAGCGGCCAGCGCGACGCCCATCGACAT
>JBCCMR010000027.1:0-15475 GCA_039026255.1 Pseudomonadota bacterium | reverse complement strand
TTTGAGAACCGGCAGCGGGCAAAGCAGGCCCTGGGCGTCAAGCGTGGCTTCCGCGGGTTTGGTTTGATCCGTCATAGGTCGGCACTTAGCCCGCTAGGCTCCGGGCCCAAGGGGCAGGCCCTGGGCGGGTCCTGTTGCACAATGCCACACAGTCGTGAGGTGACGCGCCGCGACGGGTGGGTTACCTCCACGCTCATGTTTGGTCTCGAAATCATCGATTATGCGTTCCTACCCAGCCTGGCGATTGCGCTTTTGGCGGGTGTGGTCAGCTTTCTAAGCCCTTGCGTCCTGCCCATTGTGCCGCCCTACCTGGCCTACATGGGCGGGATCACCATGAACGACATGACCGATGGGACCCGGTCAAACCGCGCCGCGGTTGTGGCAGCGGTTTTCTTTGCCCTGGGGCTGAGCACGGTTTTCATATTCCTAGGGTTCACCACATCACTCCTTGGACAGCTCTTCCTGCAAAACCAACGGGTCTTTGGGATCATCGCCGGAGTGGTGATCATTGCCTTCGGGCTGCATTTCCTGGGCGTCTTCCGGCTGCCCTTCCTCTACCGGGAGGCACGCATTGATGCCGGTGATCGAGGCGGTAGCGCGCTTGGTGCCTACATCCTAGGGCTTGCCTTCGCCTTCGGCTGGACACCCTGTATAGGCCCGATCCTGGGCGGCATCTTGTCGATTGCGGCCATGGACGGGTCCGTGGCCCGGGGCACGGCCCTGATGGCGGTCTATGCGGTGGGGCTCGGTTTGCCCTTCATTCTGGCGGCGGTTTTTATTAACCGGGCCATCGGCGTTATGGACCGCTTCAAACGCCATATGGCCGCCGTGGAACGCGCCATGGGCGGGCTGCTGGTGTTGGTGGGCCTGGCGTTAGTCTTTGACCTTTTCACAGTCTTTGCGTTTTGGCTTCTGGCGACCTTCCCGGCCCTGGCTATGATCGGCTAAGGCGCCTGCGACTGCGCGCTATCGCCCTGGCCTGGGCCGCGCGCCTTACTTTCGGCGCAAATTCACGGTATCGTAAAACCGTTCGCAGCAGTCCGAGGTCGATCAAATGCCCGCAGAGGCACGCCCGCGGCAGAAGGTCCGCACACGTCAGGTGTTCTACATCCCCGGCTATGACCCGGTGCCCCCGCGCCGGTACCGGGAGCTTTACCGCACCGAAGGCGCCGAACAGGCGCGCGTTTCCGGCTATGACATCGCCGTTACAAAGCGCGCCCCGGGGGTCAGGAATTTCGGTTGGGGCGTGGCCGCAAATATCGAGGACACGCCGACGGAAACCCAGGTAGAGGTCCTATACTGGTCTGATATCGTACAGAAATCTATGGACCGATCAATCCCGTCGACGTATCTTCTTTTGGCCCGCACCGCCTGGGAATACATCGCCACCGGCGCTCTGGGCCGATTGATGAAACTGCGAATTGGGCCCATTCTGGCGGCGCTTTACCCGGTGGCGATGCTGTTGGCGCAACTTCTGGCGGCGATCCTGGTGGGGGTGCTCTTCGCCTGGATGCTTAGCACCTGGGTGCACCCCTGGGCCGGAGCGCCGGTGGGGCTAGGCTCGGCAGCCGGGCTCCTGTGGTGGTTCCGCGGCAAGGACGGCAAGCTCTTTGCTTATTATCTAATGCATGACTACGGGTATTCGGCCCGCTTTCGGGGGCAAAACCCGCCCGAGTTAGAGGCCCGCATGGCCGAGTTCACTGCGCGCATCGCGCGCGCCATGGACAGCGATGTCGACGAAGTCCTGGTGGTAGGGCATTCCTCGGGCGCGCACCTGGCGGTGTCGATCCTGGCCGACCTGATCCGCAGTGACCACGCCTGGCGCCCTGGCGCCCCGCAGCTTTCGCTTTTGACTCTGGGGCAGGTGATCCCCATGGTTAGTTTCCTGCGCGATGCCCATCGTTTACGCGCTGATCTGGCGTATCTCGGCGCAAACCGCGCGCTTTGCTGGGTGGATGTGTCGGCGCCGGGCGACGGGGCCACGTTTGCCCTTTGCGATCCGGTGGCGGTCAGTGGGGTGGCCGCCCCCGACCACCATCAGCCGCTGATCGTGTCGGCGGCTTTCACCCAGACCCTAAGCGACGAAAAACGCGCCGAATTGGGCCGACGGTTTTTCCGGCTGCATTTTCAGTATCTTTGCGCCTTCGACCGACCCGGCGATTACGACTATTTCCGCATCACTGCGGGACCGATGACCCTGGCTCAGCGCTTTGCCCACCGCGCCCACAGCCCCAGCCGCATCGCCGCCCCGGTGAACAAGTTCACCCGGGTAACGGCGTGACATTCACGCCGCCAAAGCCCCGGTCCCGGCCAGAGCGGGTCACGCTTTGGCAGCATATGCGGCTCTTTCGCCAGGACATCTTCGCCAGCCAGCCGGAGCGGCTCTACAAGGCGTGGATGGCCGAATTCCGCATGCCGTTTTTCCGCAGCTATTTTGTGAACCAACCTAGTTTGGTGAAAACAGTCCTGAACGAGCGCCCTGACGACTTCCCCAAGTCCGAGATTATCCGCGGCGCTTTGGCATCCCTACTGGGCGACGGGGTCTTTGTGTCAAACGGCGAGCGCTGGAAGGGCCAACGCCGCATTATCGACCCGGCCTTCGAGGGCGGGCGCGTGCGCGACGCCTTCCCGTCCATGCACGCCGCGGGCCAGGCCGCGGTGACGCGCCTGGCGGCGGTGCAAAGCCCCGTAGAGATCGAAGAACATACGAGCCAGCTTGCCGCCGACGTGATTTTCCGAACGCTTTTTTCGCTGCCGATTACCGACGAGGCCGCGCAAGAGGTTTTCGACAGTTTCCGCGCCTATCAACGCACGCAACCGCTGCTGAATCTGGCGTCTTTCCTGAAACGCCCAGGCTGGATGCCCGCGTTTCAGCGCCGCTCCACCCGGGACAAAAGCGCTGTCATTCGCCGTCTCCTAACCGACTTGACCGAAGACCGTGCCGCCCAGATCGCCCAGGGAACGGCCCCCGACGACCTGGCCACCAAGATCATGACGACGCCCGACCCCGAAACTGGCCAGCGTTTTAGTTCCGAAGACATGGTCGACCAGGTGGCAATTTTCTTCCTGGCCGGGCACGAAACCAGCGCCAGTGCCCTGGCCTGGGCGCTCTACCTGGTTGCGGTGGATAAGACATCCCAGGACCGCATCCGCGCAGAAGTAGCGGCAGGACCCCTGACTTTCTCGCGCCTGGCTAAGCTAAAGTTCACTCGCAACGTCTTTCGCGAAACGCTTAGGCTTTATCCTCCGGTGCCGATGATGGTGCGCGAAACCACTCGCGCAGAGACATTTCGGGACCGACCTATCAAGGTGGGCAGCCAGATCGTCCTATCGCCCTGGCACCTGGGCCGTCACAAACGTTTCTGGGATGACCCGGACGCTTTCGACCCCGACCGCTGGGACCGGCCGGAAACGAAATCCCCTGCGCGGGAGGCGTACATCCCGTTTTCGTCTGGCCCTCGGGTCTGTACGGGCGCGGCGTTTGCCATGGTGGAAGGGGTGCTTTTGTTGGCTCAGATGGTGCGCGCTTTTGAGTTCTGCGCGGACCCTGACCGGGTGCCCGTCCCCCAGGCCCACCTGACGGTGCGCGCCCGTGACGGTATCTGGCTTACGGCCACACCTATCCCAGGCGCGTCGGAGGGCTAGGTTTCTTGCGGGTAGGCGTTCGGGAAAGGATGGGCAGTCAACGTTACCTCTTCAGCCCCATTGCGGCTACCTTTTGCGGCCCATTTTCCGGGCGCGGGCGGCGGCGGCGCGCATTTCTTCGGCGATCTCCTCGGCCTCTTCCGGTTCGAAATCCATCGGGATTTCCACTCCGCTCGCCTCCACATACAGCCGCACCATGCCTTCGGTTGTCGGACCGATCTGCAGGTTGGCCTCAATGTCCCGTTCCGAATTGATACCCATGGCAAATCCTCCGATCCCAGGCGGTTAGCCCCGTCGCCGCCGACCCGCAACCCCTTGCGTGACAGGGCCCCCCTTGTTACACGGCGCGACGTGCCGACATAGCTCAGTAGGTTAGAGCGCTTGATTGTGGATCAAGAGGTCCCCCGTTCGAGCCGGGGTGTCGGTACCACCGGTTTCCATCGTTTCGCACTAATGGCGCGACCGCATGCAAAGTTTGCTAACGCAGGACCCGGTCGGCCAGGTCATCTAACTTTTCCGCCCCGATCTGCGCCATGTTTAGGCGCATATCCTGTTCTAGGACTTGTGCCATGTGGGCCGGTCCCCGTTCGTCGAGCGCGGCCACGGCATAATGCCATGCCCGCCCTAGCATTACGAAGTTTGCGCCCAGGGCCAGCGCCCGCATGATGTCGAGCCCGCCCGTCACGCCGCTGTCGTAGATCACCGGCACTGCTGGGCCCACTGCGGCGCGCACACCTGGCAGCATGTCAATCGGTGCGGGGCCGCCGTCGAACTGCCGCGCGGAGTGGTTTGACACCCAAATACCGTCGGCACCCGCGTCCACAAGGCGCCGGGCGTCTTGGGACACCATTACCCCCTTGATCAGCAGATCGCCTTTCCAGACCGCGCGAATGTCTTCGAGCATGTCCCAACTGGGGTAACCGCGGATCAGGCGCCCGGCGTGCATGAACTTATCGCCGGTGCGTTGTTCTTCGGTCAGATAACTGGCGGGCAGCACCACATCAGGCATCCCCTGGAACGACATGCCCCAGGCCCAGACTGGGCTGATTAGAGTCTGCCAAATCATCCAGGGGGTGAGCACCGGCGGCATGGTTACCTGGGCGCGGCGCTGCCTTTCGCGGCGGCTTTCGCCTGGCACATCCACGGTCAGGATAAGTTTCGTGAACCCGGCTTCGGCGGCTCGGTGCAGCACGTCGTCGCGTATTTTTTTGTCTCGCGGGGGGTAGAGCTGGAACCAACCCATGTCGCCAGCAAGGGGGCCGATGTCTTCGGGCAGTTTGGTGGCGACGGTCGAGAGGCAATAAGGTAGGCGCAGGCGGGCGGCTGCTTTGGCCAGAATGGCCTCCGCCCCGGGCCAAATCATGCCCGACATTCCAATCGGGGCGATGCCAAAGGGCAATGGGTAGTCGGTGCCCATGAAGCGTACGCTTAGGTTCGCCTCCTGCTGGCCGCGCAGGATCTGGGGCATGAATTGCACTCGATCGAGCGCCTCTCGATTGGTGCAAAGGCCCAGTTCGCGGCCGGTTCCGCTGTCTAGATAATCGAATGCAAATCGTGGAATACGCCGTTTAGCGCGGGCGCGCAAATCGGCCATTTCCGGATATTTTAGATCAAGGTCCATTTGCTAGTTTTGCCGTCCGGGGGGGCGGCGCGCAAGTCACTCGCGCCCGGTCCGGCGCACCTGGACAAGCCATTCAGAAATCCAAGAAAGGCGCAGCCCCAGCCCCGGCGCTTCTACATCCGCCATAAGTACCTCTACATCGGCGCAAAGTGCTTCGGCCACATCCCCGTCGCCCATGCGCGCGGCAAGCCCCGCCTCCGCGAGGGTCAGGACCACGAACCCCGTGCGCGCAGCCAATCCACCGGCTGGCAGCGCCTCAACCACCGGGGACCAGGCGCGGTGCGCTTCCCAATAGTAGCCGTTGTCCATGTAGCCTAGTCCCATTTTCCAGGCGTCGCTGGCGATCAAATCGTCGGCGCTTTGTCCGGGCTTCACACCTGAGAAAAGCTCATCGAAATACCCCGCCGGGTGGGGGGCCGTTTCTCCGGGCACGTAGGCGTGAGTGGGCCAAAGGAAAACCGGCATCAGATAAGACCCCGGACCAAGGCGGGGCTGAATGCGGCGGGGTCAGAAAGGGCGCGATTTTTGTCCATAACCCGCATATGGTGCAGGTCCATGTGAAATCCAGCACCACGCGCTTCAAGGTGGATGCAAGGTGGCGTTACTGGGCAAAAAGGGGGCCACAAAGGATCTCGTCGTGCCCAGCCTGCGAAGCATTTGTCGCGCAAGCGGCGGATGGCCGCCGTTGCTGTGACGCCGTTAGCCGCGCAGGCCGGTGAGCGCGGCCGAGATTGAAGCCTTCAGATCGCCCATATCTTCGGGCGTCAGTTCGGCGGGCTTGCGGGTGACCGGACCCTCATAGGCGGACCGTTCCATGTCAATATCGTGATCGGGGCGCACCCGCAGGGTATCGGTCAAAACCAGACGGCGGGCAGTATGTTGGGCGGACTGAGCCATTGATACGGTTCCACTCTTTACTTCGGCGCGGGGCCGTTACTCAACCAGAGCGTTCTCTCCGGATACACAATAGATAGCATTCATTCCGGACAAATTGAACGAAAATTTGCCCCAGTTCCGCGAATTTGGCGTGACTGGGGCGTAATGTGTCAGAAATGTGGCAAAGATCAGCGAATTTGCCCAGTTTGATCGGTTCCTTTAGGATGATTTCGTGAACAATCCCATTGTAGGGGCCGAATTATTTCGGCGCTTAGGCATCAGAAACAGCGTACAGTTTCTTTTACATACTGATATTATTAAATAAAAATGCAGATTCAGCATTTGCTCGCCCGTCGCTGGATAGTTAACCATCAATTTGCCCTTTTTGATGGTTGCTGCTGGTTTCGTGCCTGGAAACTCTGTGTTTTGGGTGGGCCTCGCGTGAATTTGAAAGTGATTTCGCACGGATCAAACCGGCGAACCACGCACCCAGGGCCGCCACTTTTTTGACCAGTTTGACTGCGTAGAACCATAGTGTGAAATAAAAATTTCATCTTAAGGTTGTTAATTGAGCGCGGCCGCCGCCGCTTTTGGTTGACAATGTCAGGTGGTGCGGCACCGTCGCACCATGACAGCGCAGGCAAAATTCCTTGAAGGGTCGCTGATGCGCCATGTGGTGGGCATGTCTTTGGCGGGCTCAGTTGGGCTTTTGGCGATATTCTTGGTGGACCTGGTAGACATGGTTTTCATCGCCATGCTGGGGCAGCCCGAATTGGCCGCGGCAGTGGGTTACGCGGCCACGCTTCAGTTTTTTGTGACCAGCGCGTCGATAGGGCTAGCGATTACGGCAGGAGCCCTAGTAGCGCGGTCGCTTGGCGCTGGGGATGAGCCGACGGCCCGCCGTTATGCCACCCATGTTTTGATCGTGGCCTTTGGGTTGATTGTCACCCTAGTGGCGGTGGTGCTTTGGTTTGTGACGCCCCTAGTGACCGTGCTGGGCGCTCGGGGTGAAACGCTTGGTCTGACGGTGATTTTTTTGACGATTACGCTGCCCGCGGCACCGATGATGACCATGGGTATGATCGGCGGTGCGATCCTTCGCAGCCACGGGGACGCGCGTCGGTCCACCGTGGCCACGGTGTCCGGGGGCGCGGTAAATGCCGTTCTGGACCCGATCTTTATTTTCGGGCTCGACATGGGGCTGTCGGGTGCGGCCTGGGCTAGTGCCATATCCCGCGCGGTATTGATGGTGGTGGCATTTTGGCCGCTGATCACCACATACGGAGGCTTTGGACGGGTGCGTGCGCGGGCCTTTTTGGCAGATATGCGGGCGATCTTTGCCATCGCCGCCCCGGCTATGCTGGCTAACTCGGCCACGCCGGTGGGCAATGCCTACGTGATTGCCACCGCCGCGGGCTTCGGCGAGGCGGCTGTGGCGGGTATGGCCGTGATAGGTCGCGTGGTGCCTGTGGCGTTTGCGGTAGTTTTTGCCCTTTCCGGTGCCGTGGGACCGATCCTTGGCCAAAATTTCGGCGCACGGCGCATTGATCGGGTGCGCGATGCCTATCGCGATGCGTTGATTTTTGTGGGCGTCTACACAGTTTTGATCGTCGGGCTTCTCTGGACGCTCCGCTGGCCCTTGGCGGGATTGTTTGAATTGGACGGCTTGGCGCGCGATCTTTTGTTTCTTTTCGCGGGTCCGCTTTCGCTCCTGTGGTTTTTCAATGGCGTCATCTTTGTGGGCAACGCCGCGTTTAATAATCTGGCACACCCCTTTTACGCCACCTGGATCAACTGGGGTCGCAACACGATCGGTATTTTCCCTTTTGTCTGGTTGGGCGGTCAGCTGTTTGGGGCCAAAGGGGTGTTGGTAGGCCAGCTGACCGGCGGTGTTCTGGCGGCGCTTGTGTCGCTTTGGCTTGTGGAGCGGGTGATGAAAGAGGCTGCGGGTGGGCCGCCGTCTGGACCCTTTGCCCATTGGGAACTGCATCGCAAAATGGTGCAACTCTTTGCCAACCGGCACTAGGATGTCAGGCCAAACGCGCGCGCATCCGGTCCCGCGTCCCATCCACGAACCAAGCGGCGAGGGATGCCTCCCGACCGGCGGCAATCCGGTCAAGCGTTGGGCGCCGCAGGTCCGCCTTTGTGGCTGCGTAGGCGGCGGGCAGGTGCGCAGCCAGAGCTTTTGCCCGGTCAAAGGCGGTCTTGGCCAGGGTGTCTGGCTCCGCAAACTCATCCACAAGGCCCGCCGCCGCCGCTTCTTCTGCTGAAATGGGCGTCCCGGTCAGCAAAAGCCGTCGAAATGCCGCCGGTGTCAGTTCTGCGCGGGCGATCTCCAGGGGGCCGAGCGGCAGGGGGGCGCCCACCGCGACCTCCGCGAGGCCAAAGCGTGCGGCGTCCGTTGCCACCGTCCAATCGGCTGCGGCAGCAAAGAAAAAGCCCCCGGCGATGGCAGCCCCACCAACCGCTGCCACCACCGGCTTTGGCATTGCGTAAAGCGCAGCAAAGGTATCGGTGAAAGCCCGGTTTGCGTGGGCTTCGTCCGCGGGCGTGAAGGCCGCCGCTTGCGCCAGGTCCATGCCCGCGGAAAAAACGCGTCCGCGGGCAGTAATCACCAGGGCGCGCACGTCGTTGTCCTTAGATACCTGGGCCAGAAGAGCCGCAACATCGTCGAGCGCTCCGGGCGTCAGCGCATTGACCGGGGGGCGGCCCAGGACCAATTCCGCAAGGCCGTCGGCCCGGCGCAAAAGGTCAAAGTCGGCCATCGGCGTGCATCTGGCGCAGCGTCAGCTTCGACACCTTGCCTGTGGCTGTCATCGGCAACTCTTCCACGAAGACCACATCGTCAGGCACCTGCCACTTTGCCAGCGTATCGCCCAGGTGGGTCAGGATCGCCCCTTTGTCGGCGCTTTCCACCGCCGGGATTGCCACCAAAAGCGGGCGTTCGTCCCACTTTTCATCAGGCACCGCGATGACCGCGCAGTTTGCCACGTGGTCGTGGGCCATAGCCAGATTTTCGACGTCGATGGAACTGATCCATTCGCCGCCTGATTTGATCAGGTCTTTGGCGCGGTCGGTAAGCGTGAGAAATCCGTCCGGGTCGATCTTGGCCACGTCGCCTGTGCCAAACCAGCCGTCGGAATCAAGCGCCTTGGCGGTGGCTTCTTCGTTTTCAAAGTACCCCGACACAATGGTGTTGCCGCGCACAAAAAGCTCCCCCGCGGCGGTGCCGTCGTGGGGCAGGGGTGCACCGTTTTCATCCACGATTTTGAGCTCCACCCCAAACGTACGGCGGCCTTGCTTTGACTTCAGGTCGATTTGCTCTTCTTTGGGCAGCCCTGTGTGGGGGGCGTAGAGCGCGCCCATCGTACCGATGGGTGACATCTCGGTCATGCCCCAGGCGTGTACTACTGACACGTCCATACCCTCAAACCCCGCGATCATCGACCGCGGCGCCGCGGAACCGCCGATGATAACTTCGCCAAACGACGACGGTTTGCGACCCTGAGCGGCAATCTCTTGCATCAGGCCAAGCCAAACCGTGGGCACACCCCAGGCCGAAAAAACACATTCCTCTTCCATCAGTTTCCAGACCGATGGGCCGTCAAGTTTGGGTCCTGGAAAGACAATTGAGGCCCCGGTCATGGGCGCGGCGTAGGGCAGGCCCCAAGCGTTCACGTGGAAAAGCGGAACCACCGGCATGATACGTTTGCCGGGGCTCAGACAGGTTTGGAACGAATACCCGCCCATCATGGCGTGCAACACCGTTGAACGGTGGGAATAAAGCGCCCCCTTCGGATTTCCTGTGGTGCCCGAAGTGTAGCATAGCGCGCAGGCGGTGTTTTCATCGAAGTCTGGGAAGGTATAATCTGGCGCGCCTGTCGCCAATACCTCTTCATAACAGTGCGCGTTGAGCGTGGTTTCCGGCATATGATCCCGGTCTGTCATGATCACAAATGTGATGTCCTTGGGGAAATGCGCCGCGAGCTTTTCAAGCGCGGGCACAAAAGTCAGGTCAGTGAAAAAGACCCGGTCGCCCGCGTGGTTGACGATATAGATCATCTGTTCAGCGCTAAGTCGTGGGTTGATCGTGTGGCAGACCGCGCCGATGCCCGCGACGGCATAGTAAAGCTCAAAATGTCGATAGCCGTTCCAGGCCAGTGTGGCCACGCGGTCGCCCATTTGGACACCCAACTTTTCTAACCCCGAGGCCAATTGCGTGACCCGCGCCAGCGCGTCGCGGTAGGTGTAGCGGTGCATATCCCCTTCGACCCGCACGCTCACGACTTCGGCGGTATTGTGGACCTCTGCCGCGTAGCTGAGAATGTCGATCACGCGCAGGGGGCGGTGCATCATCTGGCCTTGCATTCGGCTCCTCCCTTAAATTTCGCATAATGTTGTGGGTCGACTGGAGCTTGGCAAGTTTGTTCCGCGGCGTCGAAGTTGACCCGTTTGCAAACCGCGCCCTAGGCTGACACCCGTAAACCCGGGGAGGAAGCCGAAATGAAGCTTTATTTTGCGCCGCAAAGCCGCGCTGTGCGGGTGGCCTGGTGCCTTGAAGAACTTGGGCTGCCATACGAGTTGGAGAAGTTCGCCCTGGGCCAACCGGAAATGCGTGCCGAAAGCTATCGTCAGGTGCACCCCATGGGGCGGGTCCCAGCGCTTGAAGCGGACGGGCTGACGCTGTTTGAATCCGGGGCAATCATCCAGTGGCTTTTGGCGCGCGAGCGAGGCCACAACCTGATTCCGCAGGACCAGGCCGCATTTGCTCAATACCTGCAGTGGTTCCACTACGCTGAAGGCATGATCATGCCGCCTATCAACACCTACGTGGTGGAAACCGTGCTGCTGCCGCCCGAACGGCGCACCGAAGTAAACGTCAAGCGTTCTGCCAAGCTCCTGAACCAGATGCTGACAGCGGTGGAGGCGCATATGGCCGGGCGGGATTGGCTTGCGGGCGGCTTTTCGGGTGCGGAGTTTATGACGGGCCATGCGATTATCGCCGCCAGCACCCTAGGCGGCGACTTTTCGGACAAACCCAACCTGACAGCCTATTTGGCACGCATGAAGGCACGCCCGGCCCTGCAGAAGGCCCTGGCCTTGTGAGTGTGGCAGTGATTGTCGGCGCCGGTGACTACATCGGTGCGGCCATTGCGCGACGTTTCGCCCGCGAAGGGTTCACGGTCTGCCTTGGGCGTCGCAACGGCGACAAGCTTACGCCGCTGCTGGCTCAGATTGAGGCCCAGGGCGGGCGCGCCTTTGGCTACAGCATGGACGCCCGGGACGAAGCATCGGTGGAAGCCTTCTTCGCCGCTGCCGAGGCCGACGCCGGGCCCGCGGACCTGATTATATTCAATGTCGGCGGCAACGTGCAGTTTCCCATCCAGGACACCACCGCTCGGGTTTTCAGGAAAGTTTGGGAAATGGCCACTTTTGCGGGATTTTTGACGGGTCGCGAAGCGGCGCGCCGCATGGTGCCACGCGGTCGCGGCAAGGTCTTTTTCACCGGTGCAAGCGCGTCCTTGCGCGGTGCGAAAGGCTATGCGGCCTTCGGGGCCGGGAAGGCGGGCCTGCGGTCGCTTGCCCAAACCCTGGCGAAGGAACTGGGTCCCCAAGGTATCCACGTGGCGCATCTGATAATTGACGCAGGCGTTGATACTGCGTTTGTGCGTGATCGCATCCGCGACGCGGGCCGGGACCCCGACGCACTTCCGGAAAATACGCTGATGGACCCCGACAGCGTGGCAGAGGCTTACTGGATGCTCTGGCAACAGACGCCGGACGCCTGGACCTTTGAACTTGACCTAAGACCCTATGGGGAGACCTGGTAGATGATCGATATCGACTTTTACTACGACTTCGGCAGCCCAAACGCCTACGTCGCACACCGGACACTGCCGCCCCTTGCCGAAAGGCACGGTGTAGCGCTGAACTGGCACCCGATCCTTTTGGGTGGGCTATTCAAAATCACACAAAACCAGCCACCGATGATAGCGTTCAAGGATGTTCCCTTGAAGATATCCTACATGAACCAGCAAATGGCCCGGTTCCTGATGCGGCACCAGATTGACTTTGCCTGGAACCCTCATTTCCCAGTTATGACGACCACTTTGATGCGCGGGGCGATCTTCTCCCAAGGCAAGAATTGGGAAGCGCGGTATATCGACGAAATGTTCCAGGCTGTCTGGGTAGAAAAGTTGAAGATGGACGATCCCTCTGTGATCGTGCCCCGTTTGGCTCAGGCTGGGTTGCCCGCCGATGAGATTGCCGCCGCGACCCAGGACGATGCGGTAAAGAAGGCGCTTTTTGCGGCCACCGAAGCTGCCAAGGACCGCGGCGCATTCGGGTCGCCGGCGATGTTTGTGGGTGCCGAACAGTTTTTTGGCAAAGACAGTCTGGACGACCTGGATTGGTACCTCGGCAACCTTGCAAGCGGCGCCGCCTAAAGCAGGATCAAAGTCGCTGCCACCAAGCACGCCACCTCGGCCAGTTGCTGCGTGGCGCCGAGCACGTCGCCGGTATAACCTTCAATGCGCCGCCAGGCGATCACCCCCATGGCAAGCCCTGCGGCCATGGCGCCAACCCCCATGGCAAGCCCTGCCCAACCGGCAAAAATCATCCCCAGCAAAAGTGCAAGCGCCAGCGCCCCAGCGGCGGTGTGCGCCCGCGCCAATCCGACCCCCGCCGCAAGCCCGCCGGGCCGCGCCAACGGCATGGCAAACATCATCAACGCCATGGGCATCCGGCTTATGGCACCAACCGCGGCGAAGGCTGCCCAATGGCCAGCGTCCAAAAGCGAGGCCATGCCCGCCCAGCGGGCCAAGAGCGCCACAATCAGTGCCACGGCCCCGAAGGCCCCGATGCGGCTGTCTTTCATGATATCGAGCCGCGCGGCCGCATCGCGCCCGCCGCCCAGCCCGTCGGCGCAATCCGACAACCCGTCTTCGTGCAGCGCGCCTGTGGTGAAAACCAGCATGCCCAGGGCCAACGCTGCCGCTAGCCCGCTGGGCACGCCGAGCGCAGCGAACCCCCAGCCCGCCGTCCCTGCCAAGAGCCCGATGATGGCGCCAACCAGCGGAAACGCCCAGGCCAGGGCAGAACCGCGTGCCCCCGCTCGCCCATGGTCCACCGGCACCGGAAGCCGCGATAAAAGCGCAATCGCACCGGCGATGTCGTGGAATTCAGGCCACCAGGGCGGCCGGTTCTCCGCGGGTATTTCCATGTCTTTTGGGCCTTCCCCGGCTTCGTGTTTACAGGCTTGCCGCGCATGTTTTAGGGCTAGGCCCGTCGGCAGACAACAAGGACCTCACCGATGACCAAAGCACCGTTTTCAACGCTCTCTGACCTGGCCGCGCTCATTGCCCAAGCCCCTGGCCCTAGTGAGGAAGCCCGCACGGCGGCCGAGGCGCGCAATGGGCAATTGACAAAGCCGCCAGGGGCCTTGGGGCGGCTCGAAGATATCGCAATCTGGTACGCCGCTTGGCGCGGTGCGGCGGCGCCGCGTATTACGCGTCCCCAGGTGGCGATCTTTGCCGGAAACCACGGCGTTGCCGCCCGCGGGGTCAGCGCTTTTCCAGCAGAAGTTACTGCCCAGATGGTCGCAAATTTTGCGGCCGGTGGCGCGGCGATCAATCAATTAGCGCGCACACAAAGTGCCCACCTGACTGTCACTCCGCTTGATCTGGAAACCCCGACCGCAGACTTTACCCAGGGACCCGCCATGGCTGAAGAGACCTGCGTGGCGGCCTTGGCCAAGGGTTGGCAGGCCCTTGATCCCGAGACGGATATTCTTGTGGTGGGGGAGATGGGGATCGCCAACACCACAAGCGCGGCTGCCATTGCGCATCTGATTTACGGGGCTGATGCCGCCGATTGGACTGGACGGGGAACGGGGGTGGATGACGCCGGGCTTGCGCTGAAAATCCAAGTGGTTGGCGAAGCCCTTGTGCGACACCGGGGCGCTTCCGGGCTTTCCGCTTTGGCGGCTGTTGGCGGGCGCGAACTGGCTGCGATGGCCGGGGCCATTGCCGCCGCGCGTCTGGCCCGGGTGCCGGTGATCTTGGACGGGTTTATTGCCACCGCCGCCGCCGCTTGTCTGGAAAGCGAAGTGCCGGGCGCGCTTGATCATATCGTCGCGGGTCACGTGAGCGTGGAGCCGGGCCACGCCCGTCTTCTTACAGCGCTGGGCAAGGCGCCACTTTTGTCGCTGGGGATGCGATTAGGGGAAGGCTCCGGTGCGGCGGTGGCGCTTGGCATCGTGCGCGCGGCAGTGGATTGCCATGCAGGTATGGCGACTTTTGCCGAGGCGGGTGTAACGGGAGGTTGAGAGCTTCGCAATTTGTTAACCCGTCGCGCTTATCAAAAACTTCGGTTACACGCGACGCCCGAGGGTTCATTGGCCAATCCGATCGACACCAGATCGCTTAGCGGTTCGAAAAGCTTCCAGGATCTGGCGGCTTTTGACCGCTACCACTCCGAAGCCGGGCTTCGACGACGCTACGTGTCGGGGCGAACCCGTGCCATGGGCCAGCGGCTTTGGGTGGGTTTTGTTGGCATCGTTATCCTAACGGTGCTGATATCCCCGCAGGTTGGGTTTTTGGCTGCGGCAATCCATATACCCGCTGAATTGACTGAGTTTTTCATATTCAGACGGCTGCTCGCCCGGGGGGATTTTGAAAGCCGTAGCAGCGAATGGACCATTCGCGCGGCCACCGGTATCCAGGCAATCGGCATGTGCGCGCCGATTGCGCTTTGCGGTTTGCACGGGGAAGGCCTTCGCGTGTTGGCCTGGTCCTATTTTTTGGGCGCCACGATCAACTCGATCCTGACCGCGCGCCACCATCGATCCAGCCACATGATTCGCATGTCGATGCTGTTTGGCGCCGCCGCAATTGTATTGCTTGAGGCTTATTTCATCGCCGGGCTCGGTGCGATTGACGTTCTGACCGAGGTGACAGCCGTCGGCGCGATGATCTACATGTTATACTATCTGTTCACGCACCTGGACCGGCGCGATATGCGAACGGTAGCTGCCGAACGAAATCTACTTTTGCAGTCCACTATGGCCCAGCGTCTCGCCCTTGTGGCCGAACACGCCACCGATAGCGTCATCCTTATGGATGCCAATCAGCACATCACTTGGGTGAACGACCAATTCACACAACTGACGGGGTTTACTTTGGCGGAGGTTGGGGGCCGCCATCCGGGGGATTTTCTCAACCACCCGGATACAGATCCCGCAGAGGTAGCCCGCATTGTCGATGCCGCGGCGTCGCAAAAGCCCGTGAACGCTCTCCTTCTCAACCGGCGCAAGGACGGCACGACGCTTTGGAT
>JBCCMR010000026.1:0-15619 GCA_039026255.1 Pseudomonadota bacterium | reverse complement strand
TACGATGGCACCAAACTTCGTTCGGGAGAGCCGTTAGAAAAGGTGCTGGACTGCAGCGATGAAGCCGACGCGCTTTTGATCAACTGCGCCACGCCAGAGGCGGTGACCGTCGCGGTCAACGTCATAAAAGACTGCGGCAAGCCTTTTGGAGCCTACGCAAACGGCTTCACTGAAATCACTCAAAGCTTTGTCCAAGTCGGCGCGACCGTGCAGGAGCTTTCCACCCGCACTGACCTTACCCCCGAAGCCTACGCTGACTTTGCGGAAGACTGGGTACGGATTGGGGCAACCATCATCGGTGGTTGTTGCGAAGTGGGCCCGGCGCACATCGCAGAACTGGTGCGCCGGCTGACCTGACTGGCTAACTGCGGACCATATAGCCTGCATCAAATGCGCCGGGCAAAAGGTCCCCGATGGTTGTGGCCTCTTCTTTGCCGTCGGTGGTGCCCATCCAGACGGTAACATCATCTTTGCCGAACTCTTTTAACCGTTGGCGGCACGCCCCACAGGGGGGGATAGGC
The DNA here is from genome assembly GCA_039026255.1 of Pseudomonadota bacterium. Classification (GTDB taxonomy): domain Bacteria; phylum Pseudomonadota; class Alphaproteobacteria; order Rhodobacterales; family Rhodobacteraceae; genus Amylibacter. Next base: position 15,098 of record JBCCMR010000026.1, on the reverse strand, counting down.
TCTGGCGCGTCCGCGATAACATAGGCCTCGATCACCTCAGTTTCTCCCGCTGCGATCATGGCGGAAAGCGCGGCCTCTTCGGCGCAGGTGCCCACGGGATAAGACACGTTTTCCATATTTGCGCCCACGTAGATCGTTCCAGAAGCACCGCGCATAGCGGCACCTACTTTGAAGTTTGAATACGGGGCGTAGGCGTTTTCTCGCACGGCTGTGGCAGCTTTGCGAAGATCAGGCGCGGAATTTTGCATCAGCATGGGTCGTTCTCCGTTGAAGGCTTGAACCCTATCCGCATGACAGACTCGGGCGGTGGCTTCGCCCCACTCTAACAACCCTGGCGCGGACTTCACCCCGCATTAGACCTGCTAGCGCTACCTTTCGCACCGCATGCAGTTGTTTGAGGTCAGGCCCGAGGCAACGCCGGTCTAAAGGATATGGCCGTCGGGACCATCCGCTTCGATATCGGAAATGGGGTCTAGCACCAGAACAAGGCGGGTCTCCCCCGTCCCTTCGATCGGAGGGGACCGGTGCAGAAGCCCGGGCTTTGCTTCGCTGGGCCAAGTGGTGCCGCGCAGGATCATCGGGGACCCGGCTGGCACTTCGTGGATGCGATCTGGATCTTCACCCATGGCGCCGTTTCCATATTGCGTTGCGTGCCCCCGGTAGGTGCAGATTAACCGGGCCGTCACTGCATCGATATGAAACTTACGGCAGGCGTTATTTTTGATCACATCAAGGCGCAGCCGCAGGTAAGGCGTGTCCATAATCCTGGCGAAAACCGCCGCCAGGTTTACAATATCGTCGGTGAGCATTGCCCTTTCCTGGCAACTATCCAGACCGGCCCTGCTGGCGAGTTTAGTGACTGCCTGGCGCACCATGGCAGGGGGCACAATAACCCGCCCCCGGGGAAGTTTAGCCGGAGCAACCGCGTCAATCCAGTTTTGAAACCGCGGCAATGCCTTGCGTTTCCAGATCACAGCGGAAGAGCCTGGGTTCTTTATGGCTGCCAAACCTTCGGATGACAGACTTTCGTGCACACCCACGATTGGGTCAGCGATCAGGGTTTGCTGTTGCATCACTGAGTGTCCTTTGATTGCTCTGCTCGGTGGGGATGGGGCCAACAATTTGGGGGGGCCGTTTGGACGTCTGAAACCTGGCGATGTAAGCAGCCGATGCCCGCGAGCTGCGGTTGCGGGCAAACACAATTTGCGCCAATTCCCGAGCTGAAATTCGGTCACGGGCGCGCCAAAAAACCACGGTCTGGCCACCAAAAACTCCGCCTTGAACTAACTGATATAATATAACATACCGCTTGCACGGCACATGCAATCGCAAAAGTTACATTTGCCGCTTCAAACCGCAAAGCACGGATTATTTCCTAGCCAGCCCACATAAACAGGACCGTTCGTTAGATGATTTTTGGCGCTGAAACAGGTTTTCCAGACCACCTGACCGTTATGGTTGTCGGTGCCGGTCCAGCGGGGCTTGGCGTAGCGCGTGTGCTGCGGGACCTGGCCATCCCCGATGTCTGGGTTTTGGAACGCGGCCAGATTGGGCAGAGCTTTTTGGACTGGCCTAAAGAAACCCGGCTTCTGACACCGTCGTTTCCAGGCAATGTCTTTGGCATCACGGATCTGAATGCGATCAGCTTTGACAGCTCTCCGGGTTGGTCCCTGCGCAGTGAACATCCCACCGGAGCGGCCTACGCCCAATACCTCGAACAGGCGGCCGCCATGTTCGGTGTCAACGTTCAGTGCGACATCGAAGTGATCGCGGTCGAGCCGATCGATAACGGGTTCAAGGTCAAAACCACCCGCGGCACTGTCACCGCTGATTTTGTGATCTGGGCTTGTGGCCATTTTGGTGCGCCCACAGACGCCGGGTTACCGGGGGCCGAGCTTGGTCGCCACTACGGTACGATAAGCAGCTGGGAGGCGGTCAAAGGCGACGAGGTCTATGTGATCGGCGGATATGAAAGCGGAATCGACGCGGCTATTGGCCTTGCCCAGACTGGCAAGGACGTCATCGTGCTTGACCGAGGTGCGCCCTGGTTAGACAGCGACAAAGACCCCAGCCGCAGCTTATCGCCGTACACCCAGCAACGGCTTGATATGGTTCGCCGACACCTTTCGATGAAGCTAATACCTGACGCCGAGGTGATCGCGTTGGAGCAAGAAGACAACGGCGTCCATATCCTAGCCGGTGATGGACGGTCTTGGCTATCCGATGGCGCGCCTGTGCTAGCCACAGGTTTTATCGGTGGAACAGAACGGGTTGCCGAATGGTTTGTCTATGGGGAAGAAGGCGTCCCGCTTTTGACGGCCCAAGACGAATCTACCGTGATGCCGGGGCTCTTCCTTGTAGGGCCCGAAGTGTCCCATCAAGGCCACCTGTTTTGCTTCATTTACAAATTCCGCCAGAGATTTGCGGTCGTCGCCCGCGCCATTGCCGCGCGCATGGGCACGGATACTTCGGTTTTGGAGATGTACTACGAAAACAACATGTTCCTTGATGATTTGACCTGCTGCGATGATGATAAATGCCTGTGCTAAAGGGGGCGATGGAGGCTAACCCAGGGCTTCTGGCCGCTGAGGTTGCACAGGATACGGGCGACACGCCCGCGCCTGTTGGAACGGCAGCGATCCTGATAAGCGCCATTGCATTTGGGGGGCTGATCGGCATGACCGTGCCAGGGTCGTGGGCAGGCGAAGTTTTGTCGGGTTGGGTCGACACCACGCTTCACGTCATGATCTTTTTACTCTTCTTCGAGCTTCGCTCGACGGCAATCATCCGGGCCTTTAGCAACTTTCGCTTTTTGGCTTTGGCCTGGGCCGCAAACTTTCTGGTCATTCCGATGCTTGGATTTGCGGTAGCTGGCCTGTTCTTTTCTGGCCAACCGCTTCTGTTCGCCGGGCTAATGATTTACTTCCTGGCGCCCTGCACGGATTGGTTTTTGGGCTTCACGCGCCTGGCAAAAGGCGACGCAGAACTGGGTGCGGTGCTTATACCGATCAACATGGTCACCCAGGTGTTGGCATTTCCTCTCTGGCTTTGGTTGTTCGCAAACTCGTCGGGTCTAGTAGAACTTTCGGCCATGCCAGCCATGCTGTTGCAGTGGTTTTTACTGCCCTTGATCGCGGCCCAATCAATTCGGTTTCTATTAAATCGGACATTGGCACCAGCGATCAGACAGGCGTTGTTTTCGGCGGTCAGCCGGTCTGTGCCGTTTATTTTGGCCGCGCTTGTATTCCAACTTTTCGCGGGCCACGTGGGTGCGATTGCCATCAATCCAAGCGTGGGCGTCACCGCCGCGGGGGCAGTGGGCCTTTTCTTCTTGTGCACCTTCGCTGCGGGTGAGGTGTTTTCGCGCCTGGGGCGCCTTGATACCCCACAAAGAACGCTGCTCTCTATGACAATGGCGGCGCGAAACGCCCCGCTGATGCTGGCGCTTACGGCTATCGCAATACCGGATCAGCCCATGGTGCTGGCTGTTATCGTCTTAGGCATGCTGGTAGAGATCCCGCTTTTGACGGCGCTGAAACACATCCAGCTTAAGCGCGCGGGCCTAGTAACCTAAGCGAACACTATCCCCTCCGTGCAGGTAACCGGGGACGCGTCGCCGAAATGTGCTATAGTTGCGATCCATTACGCCACTCCGCGGCTCAACAGGTGCATCAGAGTGACAATGCCGAGCGGACGCCCGTTTTCCAGCACAAACGCGGCAGAAATACGGTTGCTTTGCAAAACATGAAGCGCACGGGCTGCCAAGCGCTCGGGTTCCAGCGACACGGACCCTGGCGTCATGAGGTCCCGCGCCATGGTATTCCACATGGCGTCGCGCATGGATCCGTCTGCGTTTGCTTCCAGGTAACGGCGTATATCCCCGTCGGTGATCACTCCCGCCAAAAGGCCGTTTTCGACTACCCCGACAATGCCCAGCGCCTTGCGGCTGATTTCGCCCAAAACGTCCATGACTGGGGCGTCAGGGCCCACCAGCGGCATCATATCGCCTTCGAACATCACATCCCGCACTGGCGTCAATGCGGCGCCCAATTTTCCCCCGGGATGAAAGTCACGAAAACTCGCTTCTGAGAATCCTTTCATCTTTAGGATTGTGATTGCTAGGGCGTCGCCCATGGCAAGCTGCACCAAGGTCGAGGTGGTGGGCGCTAGGTTGTGGGGGCAGGCTTCGGCGGTCTTTGGCAGCGCTAGAACCACATCCGAAGATCGCGCCACTGTGCTGCCGGGCACACCAGTGATGGTCACTGTAGGCACATCAAAACGCCGCGCATAAGCCAGCATATCCGACAGTTCGCGCGTTTCCCCAGACCAGCTGAGCAGCAGCAGCACATCGTCGGCGTGGATCATACCCAGGTCGCCGTGACTTGCCTCGGCAGGGTGGACAAAATAGGCAGGTGTGCCGGTCGACGCGAAAGTGGCGGCCAACTTGCGGCCGACATGGCCGCTTTTGCCCACACCCGCCACAATCAGCCGCCCGCGCATGGTGAAAATGAGTTCAAGCGCCCGGTCTATCGCCGTGGCCATGGCAGGCGCCGCTAGCGCGTCCTCAAGTGCCGCGAGCCCGGCCATATCGGTGGCGATCACATCGCGAATGGATTGCTGGCGGTCGATCATAGGCCCTCCGAAATGGCGCGCACCCCGGCTACCCCCCCGGTGGGTGGAGCACAAGCCTACCGTCAGCGGCCATAAGGCGCGCAACCCGCTCTTGTTCAGCGGCAAAGTCATGGGGCACTTGATCCGCGGTACGCCGCCCCGACGCCGAAAGCGAGGCGAAGAAGTCGAACCCAAAGAGATGTATTTCCGCCGCAGGCGACCGCGCCACTAGGTCGGTAACCATGGCCCCGGTCGAAGGCGGCGCGCCCAGTTCGGCCGCAAGCGCCGACCAGGTTCCCGGGGGGTGGCGATAGAACCCAGGCGAACGCACCATCCAACCCCGCAAACGACGCCGTTTGCGTGCCATCCAAAGGATACGCCCTACCCCTCGAGCGCGCACAAGATCCTGCGGCACCGGCATACCGAGCGCTAACCAATCAGTGCGGCTGCCGTGGCTTTTCGCCTGGGGCATTGGCGCCCGGTGCATTCGGATTACCAGGTCGCAACCGTCGATTGCCGCGCCGTTTGATCCCCCCTCCAGACTGCGCGCATTGCCGACAACAGCCACCCTCTGACGAGACAGTTCTTGGAAAAGGTCATCCTGTGGCGCCGAAAGCGCGGTCAACCACGGCTCCCCACGGATGAGGTTTGCCAACGCAAACAGCATCACATCCCCAGCCGCGCCAGCATCCGGTCAAAGAGCGCGCGCGCCTCAGCCGGTTTCGGCAGCGTTCCTGCCGCCCGCCTCGCCAACACATCCGGGTCAGCCAGACCCTGGGAAAGCGCCGCCGCCAGGCCGTCGCGATCCGCCACCAGACACGCTTTTTGGGCCAAAAGCGCCGCATACTCAGCCGCGAAATTATCCGTATGGGGCCCAGTGACCACAGCACTCTGGGCACGGATCGGCTCATAGGGGGTGTGCCCCCCGGGCCCCGGGATGAGCGAGCCACCCACAAAGGTCACCGCCGCAAGGCCGTAGAGCGTGGGCTGGAAACCCAAGCGATCTTCGACCGCTACATCCAACGGCCCAGGCGTACGCACCGTATCACCCAGCTGCACAGGCGTCATACCCGCCGCGCGCACCGCTTCTTTAACAGCGTCGCTGCGGGTGGGGTGACGAGGCACAAGGATCAGCCGCGCGTCAGGGTTAGACCGTTGCAGCGCTGCGAAAGCATCTAAAATCGGCGCATCCTCACCTTCATGCGTGGATGCGGCCAAGACGGTCACATCCCGCCTATAAAGCGCACTAAGTTGAGCATCCGCGTCCGGTAGCGACACTAGCGCCTTTAGGTTAAGCGTCGTTTCCACCCGCCCAGGCTTCACACCCAGCGATTGTAGGTGCGCCGTGGTGGCGGCGCTTTGGGCAAAGAAGTGCCGGAAGTGTTCTAAGCCAAGCGTTTGAAAACCATGTTTTGCAATACGGTCCGCCGTGCGCCCCGAAAGGCGCGCGTTCACGTAAATCGCCGGAACATCCGCCGCCCGCAAAGCAGCGAAACGATTTGGCCAAATCTCCGTTTCCACATTGATAAAGCCGTCAGGCCGCCAATGGTCCAAAAATCGCCGCAGCGATCCCCCCAAATCAAGCGGCGCAGTTTGCAGCACCAGGCGCAAGTCGGCCCAACCCGCCGCCACCCCCAACGCCGCCGGGTTATTAGTGGTGACCAAGACCCGCAGGTCCGGGCGGGTCTGAGCGATGTGGCTTAACAGCGGACGCACTGCCGACAGTTCGCCCAGGGACGCCGCGTGCAGCCAGATCAGCCGCCCATTGGGGCGCGCAACCGTGGCGCGACCCAGACGGTTCTTCGCCTCATCATCCGAGATAGCCCCGCGCAACCGTCCAAGCGTTAGCCAGACCGGCGCCAAAAGCGCGCCCAGCGCCGTCAGAAGCGTGATGCGCGTCATTCGATAATCTTCCACCGCCGGTGAAGCCAATACCACTGACCCGGATGGCGGTCGATCCAAGCACCAACCCGTGCATTGTAGTCGCCCATCATTGTTACCGGATCGCTCGGCGGGATCGGCGCCTCAAAGGTAATGTCCACATCGCGGCCATTTGCGGCGCGCAGACCAAAGGCGGGAACGAGCGGGGCGTTATATTTCAGCGCCAATTCCGCAGGGGATGTGGTGGTCGCTGTCGGGTGGCCCAAAAAAGGGATTTCGGCGGCGAACTGGGTGTATTGATCGGCAAGGATCGCAAAAAAACCACCCTTGCGCACGTGGCGCACCATCTGGATAGCGCCCGCAGTTCCGCGCGGGACAATAGGTTCCCCGCCATAGCGAATTCCAGCCAAGAAATGCGGCTCGTAATAAGGGTTTGAGTTTTCTCGGTAGACAGCGCCGGTTTCCATGTCCTGGGACTTTAGAAAATGACGGATCGCCTCCCACTGGCCAAAATGCGCCGAAACGATGATCGCACCACGCCCGTCGGCCTTAGCAGCCCGCAGCGTGTCGAGCCCGGGCCCCGCACCGCGAAACCGATCGCCCCGGCGGGCGTAATCGCGGTTGTGGAGGATCTCGGTGAGAGTACGGCCCATGTTGCGGCCGACCTGGCGGGCGATACGCGCCCGCTCGGCACCGGTCATGGCTGGGTAAACCCGCCCCAGCCCTTCGTCTACCCGGCGACGGAACGGGGGCAGCCACCGCACGGCCGCCCCTACCACAGCCCCGGCCATGGCGCCGCGGACGTCAAACGGCAACGCCCGTGCCACTGCCAGCAGCGCCGCCACCGGCAGGTACTGCGCAAAGTAAAACGCCTGACGTGCGATGCCCTTCATAGACGCGGTTTTAGGCCAATTGCGCAGGGGGTGACAGGGGATGTTTTGCGCCCTGCAATTCCACCCGAAATGGGCTCTCGCGGTAGGACGCCGCAAACCTCAAACGGGGCGCTTGTTAACCCTCTGGCAAGGTGTATGGTTCAAAAAAACGAGCAGATGCAGGACATCTTAGAAATGTTGGACAGGCAGCCGCGTAACCCGGCCGAGGTCCTATCGGCCGTCTTTGGATTCGACGGGTTCCGGGACGGACAAGAAGCGGTCATCGACACCGTCATCGCCGGGCGCGACACACTGGTGATTATGCCGACAGGTGGCGGGAAATCGCTGTGTTATCAGCTGCCTGCGCTTTGCCGGGACGGGCTGACAGTGGTCATCTCACCGTTGATCGCGCTGATGCGAGATCAGGTGCGGGCGCTTCGGGCAGCCGGGGTGGCGGCGGGCTGTCTAACATCGGCTAACACGGAAGAGGAAACCGAACAGGTGTGGCAGGCGCTCGCCGCAGGCACGCTGCGGCTCCTTTATATGGCGCCGGAACGGCTGGCCAATCCGGGGACTTCGCTGATGCTGCGCCGGGCGGGCACCGGGCTGATCGCCGTTGATGAGGCCCATTGCGTCAGCCAATGGGGTCACGACTTTCGCCCCGACTACCTGCGCATCGGCGCCCTCCGCTCCGACCTGCGGGTGCCCCTGGTTGCGCTGACCGCCACCGCCGACGGGGAAACCCGCGAAGAGATCATCGAAAAGCTATTTGCCGGGGACCCGCCCGTGCAGTTTCTGCACGGCTTTGACCGTCCAAACCTCAACTTTGCCTTCGAGCCTAAGGCGCAGCCGCGCGCGCAGCTTTTGAACTTCGTCGCCGCCCGGCGGGGACAGTCGGGCATCGTATACTGCGCCAGCCGAAACAAATGCGAAACCCTGGCCACGGCCCTGCGCGACGCGGGTCACGCGGCCATGCACTACCACGCGGGCATGGACCCCGACGCCCGGCGCCAAGCGGAAAGCCGCTTCCAGCGGGAGGACGGGCTGATCGTTGTGGCGACCGTTGCCTTTGGAATGGGCATCGACAAACCCGACATCCGCTGGGTTGCCCACGCCGACCTGCCCAAATCCATTGAAGCCTACTACCAGGAGGTCGGCCGCGCTGGGCGTGACGGGGCGCCTGCGGACACGCTTACTCTTTACGGGGCCGAAGACATTCGCCTGCGCCGCGCACAGATTGACGAAGGTCAAGCACCACCCCTGCGGAAAGAGGCGGACCATGCCCGCCTAAACGCGCTTTTGGGCCTTGCAGAGGCGCGCGAATGCCGCCGAACGGTGCTGCTGCGCTATTTCGGGGACGCACCCGCCACCTGCGGGAACTGCGACCTCTGCGCAAAGCCGCCGGACCTCTTTGACGGGACCGAAGCGGTGCGCAAGGCTCTCTCGGCGATCCTGCGCACCGGTGAAAGCTTCGGCGCCGGGCACCTGATCGACATTCTCCGGGGCCAGCGCACGGAAAAGGTGCGCGCCCGGGATCACGACAATCTGCCCACCTTCGGTGTCGGGCACGATTTTGACCAACGCCAATGGCAAGCGATCTTTCGGCAGATGATGGGATATGACCTGGTTCGTCCGGATTTTGAGCGGCACGGCGCGCTCCGCATGACTCAGGATGCCCGGCCAATCCTGCGGGGCAAGGCCACAATCACCCTGCGGCGCGACACAATCACCCGCGCCAAAAGTAGCGCGCCCAAAGTCCGCGCCATGGTCGCTGAAGAAGATGAGCCGCTTTTTTCTGCCCTGCGGGCGAAACGTCGGGCGCTTGCAGACGCTATGAACGCGCCCGCCTATGTGGTCTTCCCCGATGCCACGCTGATGGCCATGGCCGCCGCGCGCCCCACAACCTTGGATGAATTTGCCGCGCTCCCCGGCGTGGGTGCGGCAAAACTGGAACGCTATGGAAAACCCTTTCTAGAGGTGATCACCGGCGCTACCGAGGAGGTTCACCCGGCGCGACGTCGCGTGGCGGGGCGCGACGAAGGCAAGCTTATGGACGCGCTCCAGGCAGCCCAGGTAGACCTGGCACGGGGGCCGATGGGCACTGATACCTACATGTCCTGCAACGTGTCGACGCTGGCCAAGATCGCCGCCAGACGGCCGCAAACCCAGGCTGACCTTGCGTCTATCCCCGGGGTGGGTGACCAAAAAGCTGACCGCTTTGGACCCGCTTTCCTGCGCGCAATTGAGGCAGCCGCCGGGGTTTAACCGGTCCGCAACCTGGGGTACACGCGCCGCCAAGGCTTGTTTATCATCCCAATGTTCAGGACCCTACCCATGCTCGCCGTGATCTCACCCGCCAAGAAGCTGGATTTCACCCCGGCCCCCACGCAGGTGCCGGCCACGCTGCCGCGTATGCAAACAGACGCCAACAAACTGGCTCGCGTGGCTAAGGGTCTAAGCGCGGATGATCTGCGCGCGCTCATGGATATCTCTGACGACCTGGCGAAATTGAACCGCAAGCGTTTCAAAGCGTTCAAACGCAAATCTGACGAGACCAACAGCAAACAGGCTATGCTGGCTTTTGCGGGCGACGTCTATGCCGGGCTTAACGCTGGCGATTTCGAAGATGACGACGTGGCCTATGCCCAGGACCACCTGCGGATCCTATCGGGACTTTACGGGGTTTTGCGCCCGCTCGATCGCATCCAACCCTACCGACTTGAAATGGGCTCGCGAATGGAAAATTCCGCCGGTGCAACGCTTTACGCCTATTGGGGCGGGAAACTTGCCAAGGCGCTCGACAAAGATGCAGGCGGGGCACCGGTGGTGAACTTGGCGTCTCAAGAATACTTCCGCGCAGCCAACGAAAAGGCAATGAAAAGCCCGGTGGTGGCGGTCGACTTCAAAGAAGAACGCAACGACAAGTTCCAGGTGATCAGCTTTTTCGCTAAACGGGCCCGGGGCGCCATGGCGCGCTTTATCGTAGAGCAACGGGTAGATCGGGTGGACGGCTTGCAGGACTTCGATGCCGAGGGCTATCGATACAACGCCGCGTTATCAGAACCAACCAAGCTAACCTTTACCCGCGCCGCCGCCTGACAGCAGCCGCGCCCAGCGCTCGGTGCCCTAGCGGACGCGGCGCCGCAACAGCTGCAGAAGCTCATCATCGGCTTTACCGTTTGGCTGCACGCCGTTTTTGGCTTGAAAATCGCTGATCGCGTCGATGGTACGCGGGCCTATGATCCCGTCGGCATCGCCAATATCGTAGCCCGCCCGCAACAGCAGATTCTGCACTTCAAGCTTTTGATCAAGCTTAAGTGCCCCAGGGCCCCGGGGCCATTCGCGCACAAATTCGCCGCCGCCATTGATCTTGTCGGCCAGGTGACCCACCGCCATGGCGTAGGAATTGGCGTTATTGTAGCGCTTAATGACGAAGAAGTTGTTGTAGACGGCAAAGGCCGGGCCTTCCGCGCCCGCTGGCAGGAATATGGCTGCGTTACCCTTGTTGGGGATGCGGCCGCCGCCAATCGTACGCAAGCCCAGTTCGTGCCAGCGTGCCGGGGTGGCTTTGACTTTAAGCGATGCGTTTCCGTAGTTAAAGTTGCTGGGCAAGCGCACCTCCACCCCCCAGGGCTGGCCCTTGGTCCAGCCAAACCGCCGCAGGTAGTTGGCGGTCGACGCTAGGGCATCGTCCGGACGTCGGGCATTCCAAACATCACGTTTGCCGTCGCCGGTGAAGTCCACGGCGTAGGCTTCAAAGCTGGTGGGGATAAACTGAGTGTGGCCCATGGCGCCTGCCCAGCTGCCCATCATACGATCCGGCGTGATATCACCCCGCTGGATAATCTTGAGCGCGGTCAAAAGCTGCTGGGTGCCAAATTTCTGGCGCCGTCCGTCATAGGCAAGCGTGGCAAGTGCTTCGATAATGTTAATGTCGCCCATGTTGGTGCCGTAGCTGCTTTCAAGCCCCCAAACAGCAACCACAACAGACCATTCTACCCCGTAAGTGCTTTCAATCCGCCGCAAAAGCCGCTTGTGCTTGCGAACCATGGCCTTGCCGTTTTTGACACGTTTCGGGCTTGTCGCGGTATCTAGGTAGTCCCAAATCTGGCGCGAAAATTCTGCCTGTTTGCGGTCCCGGGCCACCACTGTCCGGTTAAGCCGCACCCCGCGGAACGCCCGGTCAAACGTGCGCGCGGTGATGCCGTTGGCCAGCGCTCGACCCCGAAAGCTACGCACCCAGGCCTCAAAGCCGGACTGGCTCTGAGTTTGGGTGATGCCGGTTATCACGGTCGGTTGGAGGGGGGGAGTGTCATTGGTCATGGCAGCGGCGTAACTGGCGTTTGCGCTTACGATCGAAAACGCAGCGGCGGCAGCCGCGCGAAAAACGGTGATCCACATGGTGGAAGGCTCCTGCTCTGCCCTTTGTTGCCTGCAGTTTAGCGCAGGTCGCACGTCGGTAGAAGTGCCATGTGAGCCGTTTTCCGCTCGCTCCGGGTGTGACCGAAACGTTGCGCAAGGCCGTCTAGCCGGGTCAGTATGCCCGTAGGCGTATACACCTCAGGGAAAAACGAGCCTTACCCTACCACACAGGAGATATTTTGATGATCTTGACGATTTATCCCCCGTATTTTGGCGAACTTAACGCCAGCCCGTTTTGCGTTAAGGCGCTGGCGCTTTTGCATATGTCAGGGCTCGATTACGGGGTGGATTTGCAGATTGACCCGCGTAAGGCGCCCAAAGGCAAATTTCCGGTTTTGGGGGACGGCGGGCACACGATCTCGGACAGTGCCGACATCCAACGCCACCTGGAAACCACCCACGGGGTCGATTTCGACGGGGCGCTTAGCGACGCAGAGCGCGCCACAGGTCACCTTTTGCGGCGCACGATGGAGGAACACCTCTACTTTGCGATCCTGGCCGAACGCTGGATCGAAGAGCTCAACTGGGAGGTCCTGCAAAAGGTCTATTTCAAAGAGCTGCCGATGGTGCTGAAGCTTTTCCTGCCGGGCCTGGTCCGCCGGTCCACGGTGGGTCAGGCCGAGGCCCAGGGAGTCGGCCGCCACAGCGCCGCCGAGCGCCTGGACCGCGGACGCGCCGACATCGACGCCGTGGCGCAAGTGCTCGGCGATACGCCCTGGCTCTTCGGCGACCGCCCGACCTCTTATGACGCGAGCGTGGCGTCTATGCTGCGATCTGCGACGTTTTTCCCGCGGGAAACGGACCTTGCGCGCGCCGTGAAAGCCCACGCCAACCTCGTCGCCTACATGGAGCGGGCGCGCACTGACATCATGCCACCGCTGGAAAAGCTGGGCTAACGGTCAGATCGCGGCGCGCAGGTTGTCCATCAACTGGGTCAACTGCTTGAGGTACATCTCGCCCGTCAGCTGACCCGCGTCGTCAAACGCGTCCCCGCCCGCCACAGCGATCTCGGGCCCGTGCACGATATGCGGCTGGAACGCCGTGAGGCAGAACCGAAGCGAGTTTTGCCCGCGGATGCCCCCGGCCCGCCCCGCCGCCGCCGACATGATCGCGGTAGGCTTACCGCCCCAGGTCATCGGCTTGCACCGGCTGACCCAGTCGAACGCGTTTTTCAGCACCCCGGGCAGGTTCCCGTTGTACTCCGGCGTGGCGATGATGATGGCATCAGCGGCCTGGATCTGACCGTGCAGCGTTTCCACCGCCTGGGGGACACCCACCGACGCCTCCACGTCGCCGTTATAAAGCGGCAGATTGATGTCGCCGAGCATCAGTTCCGCATCGCCGAAAAGCCGGGCGGCCTCTTTCACCAAAAGTGTATTGGTGGAACCCGTCCGAAGGCTGCCCGAGATACCAAGGAGTTTTGTCATGGGATTTTCCTGTCTTTGATCCTACCGCGACTTAGGGGGCGGCGCCCAAGGGCCAAGGGGTGCTTACGCCATCTTAAGGACCCCTCGGCACAGTGCTCGCAGAAATAAGCAGCGCGATTCTGTTTCCAAATTGTTGAGAATGGGCGCGCATCCGGGTAATTGTTTCGAAAAAGAAAATGAGGGCGGGCCAGTGGCAGGACCGGAGTATCAGATCGGCGCCTTGTGGATGGAAGGAGAGCTCAGCTTTCTGGAGCAGCTTTGCCTGAAGTCTTTTGTGGACGCTGGACACCATGTGAAGCTCTACCACTACGGGCCCCTGGAAAACGTGCCCGACGGGATGGAGCTGTCTGATGCCGAAGAGGTGTTGCCCCGGGACGCCAATCTGACCCACGCGCGCACCGGGTCCCCGGCGCTCCATTCGGACCTCTTCCGTTACAAGATGCTCGAACAGAACGACCGCATGATCTGGGCCGACACGGACGCCTATTGCATGAAACCGTTTGAGACCCCTAACGGCCATTTCTACGGCTGGGAAAGCCCAAAACATATCAATGGCGGCGTGCTTGGTTTGCCCCAGGACAGCGATACCCTGGGGGAGCTTTTGGAGTTTACCACCGACGAATTTGCCATCCCAAGCTACTACGGCGACGCCTACGAAGAGGAGCTTCAAGAAAAGAAAGCTGCGGGCGACCCTGTGCATGCAAGTGAACAGCCCTGGGGCGTCTGGGGGCCCCACGCAGTGACCCATTTCCTGCATAAAACCGGCGAGGCAAAGTTTGCCCTGCCGCAGGAAGGGCTTTATCCATTTATGTACAAAGACCGCCGCAAAATGCTGCGCAAAAACTTGGACGTCAGCCCCTATGTGACTGAAAATACGTTTTCCGTGCATCTTTACGGGCGGCGGATGCGCGCCCGCTTGGTGGAGCGGGAAGGCGGCGCCCCCCACCCCCAGTCCTTTTTGGGGGAACTTTTGCGCAAGCACGGCATCAACCCAGCCGAGGCGCCGTTACCGCCCTCCAAGGCGCAGCTTGGCATCCATGTGGAGAAAAACCGGGTAAAGGTGCCAAAACCCACCGGCACCCCGAAACTTGCGCCTAAACCGCCCGAAGTGGTGCCACGCCTGACCCCCGAAGACCGCGCCGGCCGCGGGCAAGTCAACCTGACCGACCTAGCCGACAAGCACGGCACCGACAAAGGTAACAAGCGCCACCGCTACACCGAGCTTTATCAAATGTTCATGCTGCCCTACCGGGGCCGCAAGGTGAACGTACTGGAACTTGGCTTACAAAACGGCGGGCCAGAGCATGAAATGGGCGCCGATCGTATCACAGACGACCTACCTTCGGTACGCATGTGGCTCGAATACTTCCCGAAAGGCCATGTCTGGGGGCTCGATATCTGCGATTTCGGCTGGTTTCAGGACGACCGGTTCAGCTTTGTACGCGCCGATATGGAGGACCCCAAAGCGGTGGCCGCAGCCTTAGCCGACGCGCCGAAATTCGACTTCATCATCGACGACGCCAGCCACGCCAGCCACCATCAGCAACTGTCCTTCTTGACGCTATGGGACAATCTGGCTTCGGGCGGGATTTACGCCTTCGAAAACCTGCGCTGGCAGCCCGGCCATATGGAGCGGGACGGCTGGACCAAATCAGGCCAGCTTTTCTACGACTACCAGCGCACTGGCGCCTTCACCCATAGCGATCCGGCCACGCAAGACGCGCTCAATGGACTCAGACCCGACATTTCCGGGGCTTTCATGTTCCAGGTGGGCTTTGACAAGTCGCGCAAGGACCAGCTCGCGGTCCTGCAAAAGCGGTGAAAGACATGGCCGACGAACCGGGCAACGTGCTCAACCCCGGCGCGGTCCCCAGCTGGTATGAAG
>JBCCMR010000025.1:0-15775 GCA_039026255.1 Pseudomonadota bacterium | reverse complement strand
GTCGACTTCGGTCACCTGCACCCGGGCCCCGGCGCCGCGCAGGCTCGCCGCGGAGCCTTTGCCCACATCGCCATAGCCGCAAACAACGGCGGTCTTGCCTGCCATCATGGTGTCCGTAGCGCGCCGGATACCGTCCACGAGCGATTCTTTGCAGCCGTACTTGTTGTCGAATTTCGACTTGGTGACGCTGTCATTAACGTTGATCGCCGGAAAGGGCAGGTGGCCCTTTTTCTGCAGATCGTAGAGCCGGTGCACCCCTGTGGTGGTTTCCTCGCTCACGCCTTTGATGGCGTCGCGGGTGCGGGTGAACCAGCCGGGGCTTTCGGCCATACGCTTCTTAATCTGCGCCTTGATCACCTCTTCTTCGTCGGATTGGGGCACAGGAATGATGTCTTCGCCTGCTTCCGCCCGGGCGCCCAGCAGTACGTAGAGTGTCGCGTCGCCGCCATCGTCGAGAATCATGTTCGCGCCATCGGCAAACTGGAACGACCGGTCTAGGTAGTCCCAGTGCTCTTCTAGTGTTTGACCCTTGATGGCAAAGACCGGCACGCCCGCTTCGGCGATGGCCGCGGCGGCGTGGTCCTGGGTGGAGTAGATGTTGCAGGACGCCCAGCGTACATCGGCGCCCAGTTCCACCAAGGTCTCGATCAGCACCCCCGTCTGGATTGTCATGTGCAGCGACCCGACGATCCGCGCGCCTGCTAGCGGTTTCGCGGCGCCGTATTCTTCGCGCAAGGCCATCAGGCCGGGCATTTCAGTTTCGGCGATGTCCAGTTCCTTGCGCCCGAATTCAGCGAGCGAGATATCCTTGACGATGTAGTCGGTGCTCATGGGATTTTCCTTGGGTGGCAGGTGTCGGCGTGGGCCCGCGGCCCTTGCTTTGCCCGGGGGCTTAGCACCGGCACCCCGGTGGGGCAACCGCACCCGCGGCGCACTTGGCTTCTATCCCCTGCGGCCCTGTGTTAGGGCGCGTTTATGGCAAAGACCGTATCAGTGCGCATCAAGCTCTTGCGACAGGTGCCCCCGGGAGGGCGGGCCGCCGAAGTTGGTGTCTTTGAGGGCGATTTCAGCGAAAAAATCCTGCGCGTGGCTAAGCCCGAAAAGCTCTACCTGATTGACCCGTGGGAGAACTTTGACGAACCGGGGTTGGAAAACGCCATGTACGGCGCAGGATCAGAACATGACATGGCTGCTATCTACGAAGACGTGCGCGCGCGATTTGACCGACCTATAAGTCGCGGTCGGGTGGAAATGCTGCGCTCGCGGTCTCAGGATGCCCTTGGCGCCATGGGGGATGGGACGCTCGATTTTATCTACATTGACGGCGACCACCGGTATGAAGGTGTCGCCGCGGATCTGCAGGACGCCCTGCGGGTGGTACGGATCGGCGGTTTAATTGCGCTCGATGATCACGGGCTAGGCGGTTGGTGGGGCGACGGCGTGGTGCGCGCCACGAACGAGGCGCTGGGACGTCACGCCCAGGCCCTGCGCGTGGTTTTCTGCGCCAAACGCCAGATCATGCTGGAAAAAACCGCCGAGATCGCCCGGTGAGTCAGCCGCGCGCCTGGCAACGTATGCTGTCGGGTCGGCGGCTTGACTTACTAGACCCGTCGCCCCTTGACATAGAGATCGAGGACATCGCCCACGGGCTGGCCTTTGTGGCCCGTTGGAACGGGCAAACCGCGGGGGAGTTTCCCTATTCGGTGGCGGAACATTCGGTCTTTGTGTTGGACCTTTACCGGCGGCTCAACCCTCGGGCAGATCGGCAATGGCAGCTGGCGGCGCTTTTGCACGATGCCCCCGAATACGTCATCGGCGACATGATCAGCCCGGTCAAATCCGCTGTGGGCCCGGGTTACAAAGCCATGGATAACCGTCTGACTGCAGCGATCCACCTGCGTTTTGGCCTGCCTGCGGAATTGCCGGTGTCGGTGAAAAAGCAGATCAAACGCGCCGACCGGATCAGCGCTTGGGCCGAAGCTGTGCGCATCGCGGGGTTTTCTCCGGCCGAGGCGGACGGCTTTTTCGGCAAGCCTGTTTTGGCGGATATCCCTGACCGAGACCTGAGCCCGCGACCCCCGGCGCAGGTTAAAGCCGCGTTCCTGGCGTCCTTCGCCGAGCTTACAGACAAGGAATGAGTGCGCGATGATCGTAAGGGAAGCCCGGCCGGGCGATGCCCAGGCTTTTGCAGACATTCTCAACCCCTTGATCGATGAAGGCACATCGACGGCGATCGAAGGTCACCAGCGCGCGGAGGATTGGGCATGGCTGGCGCGCGGCGACAGCCAGAGGACGGTCTGCTTTGTGGCCACCGATGACGAAGGCCGCGTGCTTGGGTTTCAATACCTGGAGCCCGCGCGCGATACGGCGCAGGCGGCCTCTATTGCTAGTTTTGCGCGCCCGGATGGCGGGCGGCGCGGGGTGGGGGCGGCGCTCTTTGCCCGCACCCGCGGGGCGGCCGGGCACTTGGGATATGCCAAGATCGTAGCGGTGATCCGCGCTGATAACGTCAGCGGGCTGGCCTATTATTCAAAGATGGGCTTTCATGATACCGAGGTTTTTCGGGATGTGCCTATGGCTGACGGGCGTCCGGTGGACCGGATCAAAAAGGTCTTTGACCTATGACCCGGTCCTTGGGCGGAGTCTCGGATTAGGACAGCCAGAACCAACCGCGGGCGATCTTTTCCGGTTTACTGACCGGTTTGGTGTGTCGAAATTCCGTCCCGTGGGGGCGTTCGCCTAGGCGGGTGGCGGTCAGGAAGGTGTCTGCGAAAATTGGGAACATGGTGTATCTCCTGTGTTGCGTTGCTTGAAAATTAGGCCCAGGCGGGGTTTTCTGCGAGTCAGGAGTTTTTTGCGACTTTAAGTAAGGCTTACATATGGATTGGTCCCGCATACCGTCGCTGTCCAGCCTGCGTGCCTTTGAGGCCGCCGCCCGCCACGGATCCTTCAGCGCCGCTGCGCGGGAATTGAATGTCACCCATGCAGCCGTTGCCCAGCATGTCCGCGCCCTAGAAGATATCTTTACCACGCAATTGATGTATCGCCGGGGCCGGGGGATGGACCTGACCGAGGCGGGCACAACGCTTGCCGCGGCTTTGGCATCTGGTTTCGGAGCCATCGCAGATGGCGTGCGTGCACTTCATGACCGAACCGAGGCGCGTCCGGTGCGCCTTTCCGTGACGCCGTCGTTCGGAGAAAACTGGCTGATGCCGCGGCTCGGGCGGTTTTGGACTGAAAACCCCGGGGTTGAGTTAGAAATTCAACCCACGACGCGGTTGGTGGATTTGCGCCACGACGATGTGGACCTGGCGGTACGCTATGGTCGCGGCGTCTGGCCCGGGGTACAGTCCACCCCGCTTGCGGCGGCGCGGTTTGCTATTGTCGGCGCCCCGGGTCTCGTGGGTGACCTCCGGCCCACCACAACCGAAGAGCTAAAGAGTTTTCGCTGGATCGTCGAACGGTTCACCCGTGAGGCGGAGTTTTTGACACGGCATCTTGGGTTCGACTTTGATGAGGTCGAAACCACTGTAGTCGACACCAATGCATTGGCCCTATCGGCGGTGCGCGCGGGTCTGGGGCTAAGCGTGCAAAGCAGGGCTATTGTGGACCACGACATTGCCGCAGGGCGGCTGATTGCCTTGTCCGACGCCGTGAAGGATGCCCTTGGCTATTATATCGTAACCCTGGCAGGCCGAGACCGGCCAGAAAGGCGCCAAGTTATCCGCTGGATGCTGAAAGAAGCGGGCTAGGCCGCCCCTTATTTCGGGCTGCGCTTTGCCAGGATCCGCTGGAGCGTGCGCCGGTGCATGTTCAAACGCCGGGCTGTTTCGCTCACGTTGCGGTCGCACAGCTCGAACACCCGCTGGATATGTTCCCAACGCACGCGGTCGGCGCTCATGGGGTTTTCGGGCGGCGGCGGTTTATCACCCGGCAACGCCAGGAGCGCGTTTGTGACGTCGTTGGCGTCAGCGGGCTTTGAGAGGTAGTCGGTCGCGCCAACCTTGACTGCCGTAACTGCCGTGGCAATCGCGCCATAACCGGTCAGCACGACGATGCGGGCGTCTGACCGGTTCTTGCGCAGAACCTCCACAACATCTAGCCCTGTGCCGTCTTCGAGCCGCAGGTCCACTACCGCATAGGCGGGCGGGGTGGCGGTGCAGAACGCTTTGCCAGCGGCCACGCTTTCAAGGGGCGTCGTTTCGAACCCACGCTTTTCCATGGCGCGTGATAGGCGCCGCCGGAACGGCTCATCATCGTCGAGTATCATAAGGGTTTTGTCGGGTCCGATCTCCCGCAGGGCCGTTTCGGTCATGCCAACTCCGCTATTCTTGCCGTGCAGATAGGGCGGAGCGGTGAATTGGTCAATGAAACGCCTAACCTACGTGACAGGCGGTACGCTCTACCACCGCTTCGGGCGCGGTGTCGGAGCGGAAGAAATCCACGAAACCGTCGGGGTCCATCAGATAGGTGAAAGTCGAATGGTCCATCAAATAATCTTCGCCGGTGCCGTTCTTGCGGTAGTAGGTCTTATAGGCCTTCGATGCGGCGTCCACCTGTTCGGGCGTGCCGGTCAGGCCGATCATGTCCGGGTGCATCACCTCCGCGTATTCCTTGACGACCTCTGGCGTGTCGCGGGTCGGATCGACGGTAATGAAAAGGCTTGCCACTTCGATACCTCGTTCGGCCAGCAGGTCGATGGCAGCGGCATTGCGGGCCAAATCAGTGGGGCAGAAATCTGGGCAATAGGTGAACCCAAAATAGACCATTGTTGGCCCGGTAATGACGTCTTCGTTTGTCACCGTCACCCCGTCGCCGTTCACCAACACAAATGGCCCGCCGATGCTGTCGGCACCAGTTGCGATGGCGCTGCGGCTGCATTGCTTTTCCGGCGCAAAGGCAACGAAGGCCCCGGCGGTCCCCAGGCCCAGTACAACCGCCGCACCGGCGGCCATGGCGACGAATTTCGACATCTGATAAGATCCTCGCATCCACCTGTGGTCTCCGTGCCCGCAAGACCTATACGGCGCAAGGGGGTAGGTCGTCACAACATTGGGAGCAACGATGCCCGAACGCATATTCCAGGCTAGTGCGCGTAGCGAATGGGTGCGCCTGCGCACGCTAATAGTTTTGCGCTGGTTGGCGATCGGCGGACAACTAACGGCGGTTCTCGTTGCCCATTACGGGCTGGGGATGCAGGTGCACCTTGGGCTTTGTGTGTTAGCTATCGGAGCCTCGGTCATTTTTAACCTTGCGGCAACGTTCATGCTGCCCGAAAACCGCCGCCTGTCCCAACGCGAAACCACGTTGACACTGCTTTTTGATGTGGCGCAGCTCATTTTCCTTCTGTTTGTTAGCGGCGGGCTCAACAATCCGTTTGCGCTCTTCATCCTGGCACCTGTCACGATCTCGGCTACCACGCTGCGTGTAGACGCGACGCTTCTTGTGGGGGGCGTGGCGCTGATCGGGGTCAGCTTCCTGGCGGTCTTTTACTTGCCTCTCAAATTCGCAGACGGGACCGAACTGTCGCTGCCGGATATTTACGTTGCCGGTGCATGGTCTGCGCTTCTTTTGGGAGTAGTTTTTTTGAGCAGCTATGCCCGCCGTGTCACAACTGAGACCTTTTCCATGAGCCAGGCCCTGGCGGCAACCCAGATGGCCCTGAGCCGGGAGCAAGAGCTCGCCAATCTAGGCGGTGTTGTTGCCGCCGCCGCCCACGAGATGGGCACACCTCTGGCCACCATCAAACTGGTGGCAAGCGAATTGGCCGATGAACTGGCTGACCGACCGGATTTGAAAGAAGACGCGGCGTTGATCGGGGATCAGGCCGAGCGGCTGCGTGAGATCCTGCGCGACATGGGTCGCGCGGGTAAAGAGGACCTGATGGTCAAGACCGCGCCCCTGACAAGCGTCGTACAAGAGGCCGCCGAACCCCACGAAGACCGCGGCAAAGACATCGTATTTCTCTATAACGGGTCGCTTGATTTGCCTGCGTTGGAGGATATTCCCTATGGACCCCGGAACCCGGAGTTTGTGCACGGCATTCGCAACCTGATCCAAAACGCCGTCGATTTTGCAGAAACCACCGTTTGGGTTCAGACGGTATGGACGAATGACAGTGTACGCGTGATGGTCGGAGACAACGGGCGCGGGTTTCCTCCTGATATGTTGGGGCGCTTGGGAGATCCTTTCCTGTCCACCCGGCGCCGCGGCAATGGGCCGGAAAGACCAGGCTATGACGGTATGGGGCTGGGCCTTTTTATCGCAAAAACCCTTTTAGAGCGTACCGGCGCCGAGGTGACATTTACCAATGCCGACACACGCGTCGGCGGAAGTACGGCGCGCTATTTGGGCGCCATGGCGGGGGCAAGCGGGGCCATTGTCAGCGTTCGGTGGCCCCGGCATGCTATCGAGGTCAGCCGTGCCGGTCCCCTGGGCCCAAACCGCCCTATAGACATTGCGCCTGCCGTTGGGGGATTAACTAATCCTTAACCCTGATAGCCCTAAAAATAGGGAGGGTCGTTAAGGGATTGTTGATGTCGGCGGGTGGTCTTTTTCTGGTTTTTGTTATGGGCCTAGCCGGGGTTCTTTTGGCCTGGTCGCTTAGCCGCGGGGGCCGTCTGCCTGGGGGAGGCGACACGCTCTTTGATGATGGGCGTGACCCGGTTTGGGTAGAACGAGACGGCGCGGTTTTGTGGGCAAACGGCGCGTGTACGGACCATTTTGGGCCGGATTTTACCGGACGCGCTGGGCTTGAGACGCGCCAGTTGTCCCACGGGTCCGAGGTTCAGATCGTCAGCACCGCCCGATCTGGCGACGACTGCCATTTCCGTATTGCCCATCACTGGCGCGGACCCTTCCAGATCTGCGCCGCCCAGGACGCCGGCGCCCTGGTGGAAATCGAAGGGGAGTTGTCGCGCTTCATCCAAACGCTGACGACCACTTTTGCGCACCTGCCCATTGGGCTTGCGGTTTTTGACAGAAAACGGGACCTGACGCTTTTTAACCCGGCGCTATCAGACCTTTTGGGCGTAACGCCTCATTGGCTAGCATCGCGCCCGACCATGGCGGAGTTTTTGGACCGACTGCGCGCGGACGGTTCTATGCCCGAACCGCGGGACTACGGCCAACTGCGACAGGAGTTTGAGGAACTGAAATCCGGCTCGTTCACCGGCCACTACGAAGTGGAGTGGACGCTGCCGTCAGGACGGCTTTACCGCGTGTCCGGGCGGCCCCATGCCGCCGGGGGCGCGGCACTGCTGTTTGAGGATATCACCCGCTACGCGCGGATCGAAACCCACTACCAAGCCGAAATGCGTCAGCTCCACGGCGCGTTAGAGGTGATGACCGGCGGGGTAGCGATCTTTGATGCTGCGGGCGAATTGGCCTACGCCAATGACGCCTTCGACGACCTATTGGGACAGCAGTTTTCCATGGCTGTGACGCCAGTTTCCATTGTGGATGTCACCCGCCAGGCGCAGCGGCTTTGCCGACCAACGCCGGTTTTGGGTGATCTGCGTGACTTTATGCTCGACCTTCAGGGGCGCAGCGCCTGGTCAGCGGACCTGACGCTGGTATCGGGAGAGATAATAGCGCTGCAGGTAACGCCAATTTCTGATGGACGCGCGGTGGTGGAACTGCGCCGCCAGGAACCGCGGTCGGTGGGGACAGCCGGGCGGCTGGCCGCGACAGGCTGAGGGCTGCGAAATTTGCCCGCCAGGCGCTTGCCCCCGCCTGCGAGCGCTGCCACACCGGACCTATGGCGCGCCCGGACCACACTTTGACTGAAGCCGCAGTCGCTGCATTTGGCGCAGCGCTTGCCCCCGGATTGCGCCCAGGGGACACGGTTCTTCTTTCAGGGCCGGTGGGCGCTGGGAAATCGGTTTTGGCCCGGGCGGTCATTCGCGCCTTGGGCGTAAGCGAGGATGTTCCTTCGCCCACCTTCACGCTGGTGCAAACCTATGACACCCCGCAGGGCACGGCCTGGCATGCGGACCTCTACCGGCTAACAGATGCGGGAGAGATTTATGAGCTCGGCCTTGCGGACGCAGTCGAGACCGCCATTTGCCTGGTGGAATGGCCGGGTCTTTTGGGGCCGCTTATTCCGGCGGACGCGCTTCATGTGATGCTGATGCCAGCCTCAGACCCGGATCTGCGGCGCGTTTCCCTTGAATACAACACCCCCCGATGGAAAACTGCAGCAGCGGCCCTGGGGGAAGTGGCGGAGACGGTGAGTGGACCCTGACATCGATGGCTTTTTGACCTGCGCCGGATGGGGTGGAGCGGACCGCGCGCCCTTGGCGGGGGACGCATCCTTTCGGCGCTACGAACGCATCAGGCAGGGCGACCGCCGGGCGGTTTTGATGGTAGCCCCCCCGGCCAAAGGTGAGGACACCGGCCCCTTTGTTACGATCACTGGTCTATTACACGATTTGCACCTATCCGCGCCGCAACTTTTGGCCGAGGACCGCATGGCGGGTCTGCTTTTGCTCGAAGACTTGGGCGATGGTCTGATCGCCAGGCTGGCCGGGGATCCAGCGCTGGAAGATATTATGTACGGTGCGGCTGTGGATGTCTTGGCCCACCTAGCAACGACCGCTTGCCCGCCAGGCGTGCCCGCCTACGACGCGGCCACCTACGTGGCGGAGGCACGGCTTTTGACCCAGTGGTATATCCCGGGGGCCGCCGGCGCGCCGACGCCCGGTTCAAACGACACTACCTACGAGGCACTTATCGCCGACACCTGCGGTCCGGCGGACCAAGGCACGCTCGTTTTGCGCGACTACCACTCCGAAAATCTGATCTGGTTGCCCGAACGCAAGGGCCCCGGCCGCGTGGGGCTATTGGACTATCAGGATGCCCGCAACGGTCACGCAGCCTATGATCTTGTGTCGCTTTTGGAGGATGCCCGCCGGGACACAACCGAAGACCTGCGCGCGCGGATGATGGCGCGGTTTTTGGACGCAACGGGGATGGAAGCAACAGAGTTCAAAGCGCTCTATGCGGCCCTGGGCGCCCAGCGGAACCTTAAGATCATGGGAATTTTCGCGCGCCTTGCCCTGCGCGACCAAAAGCACGCTTATCTGTCCTATATTCCGAGGGTTTGGGCGCATGTCACGCGGGACCTGGCGCATCCAACGTTGGCCGCCCTAAGCAACTGGGTGTCAACTCATGTGCCTCCGCCAACATCGGATACACTAGCTTCTATCGCCGCCCGGGCGGGCAATGGCGGTGACTGACCCCGTGCCTGTGCCTGCCGTTGCCTCTGCTCTGGATCGGTTGCCCGAAGCAGCGATGATTTTTGCCGCTGGCTTCGGGACCCGTATGGGTGGTCTGACCCGCAACACTCCAAAGCCGCTTTTGCGCGCGGGTGGGCGCACGCTCCTCGACCGGGCGCTATCGCTGGTGACGGATGCAGGTATCACGCGAATTGCCGCAAATGGTCACTATTTGGGTGAGCAAGTTGAAGCGGCGCTGCGCCCAACGGGCGCCCAATACCTGAAAGAGGAGGTGATCCTAGAAACTGGTGGGGGCTTGCGCGCAGCTTTGCCGGTGCTGGGACGAGGACCGGTGGTTACGCTGAACCCCGACGCGATTTTTCTCGGGTCGAACCCAATTCGCGCGCTTTGCGACGCGTGGGAGCCCGATCGCATGGACGCGCTTTTGGCAGTTGTTCCCCTGGCGAACACCCGCGCTCATGGTGGTACTGGCGATTTTGCCCTGGTGGATGGGCGCCTGAGCCGCGGTGGCGCATACGTCTACACCGGGGCGCAGGTAATCAAAACCAACCGCCTGGCAGAGGTGCCAGAAACCGCGTTTTCCTTGAACCGCCTGTGGGACCTGATGGCAGCCGAGGGACGGCTTTGCGGGCTGGCCTACGGCGGCGATTGGGTCGACGTGGGCACGCCCAAGGGTCTGCAGGCGGCAGAAGATGCTTTTTAAGCCCACAGATAAACCGCGCGTCTTTGCCCTACCCTTGGGCCGCGACTTTGCCGGGGCTTTGGCAGCGGGATTATTGGCGCGGGCAAAGGACCAACCGCCCGATGTGCTTGCACGGACCGAGATCATTGTTAACACCGGTCGCATGGCCCGGGCCGTTTCCCGTGCGATCACCGAAGCCGGACCTGGACCGCTTTTGTTGCCGCGGGTGCGGGTGATCACCGATCTCGACACCCACCCGGCACTGCCGGAGCCCCTGCCGCCACCTGTGCCACCTTTGCGCCGACAGCTGGTGTTGGCCCAGACCGTCGGTGCCCTTTTGCGGGCGAAGGCCACCACGGCGCCGATGGCGGCACGGTTTGACTTGGCAGCGTCGCTGGCTGCGCTTCTTGATGAAATGCAGGGCGAAGGGGTGGCACCGGCGCGGCTCGATGTGGTCGACGTGGGTCAGCACGCGGCCTATTGGGCGCAAAGCCAAGCTTTTCTGCGGATCATTGGCGCCCATTGGGATGCTACCCCGGGGACCGATCCGCAAGACCGGTTGCGCCTTGCCGCGGACCGCCTTGTCGCCCATTGGCAGGCAACGCCACCCCCGGGCCCCGTAATTGTGGCCGGTTCCACCGGGTCACGCGGGGCCACAGCCGGGCTGATGGCTGCGGTGGCGCGCTTACCCCAGGGGGCGGTCGTGCTGCCCGGCTGGGACGGCGCCCAGCCTGCGGCGATCTGGGACGGCGTGGCAGGCCAAAGCCTGGACCATCATCAAAGCACGATCCGCGCCGTTTGCGCGCGCATGGGCGTGGACCCGGGGGTCCTTCCGGTTTGGGACGATGGTCCACGCACCGGTGACCGGGGGCGCCTGGTGTCCCTGGCCCTGCGCCCCGCGCCTTTTACGGACCAATGGCTAACGGAGGGTCCCAGCCTGGCGGACGCCCTAGACAAGGCAACCGCCGGCATCGCCTTGCAAGAGGCGGACACCGATCGGGAAGAGGCAGTCGCCATCGCTTTTGCCCTGCGCGAAGCCGCACAGATGGGACAAACGGCCGTGCTGATTACGCCAGATCGCACCTTAGCGCGCCGGGTAACCGCCGCCCTGAGTCGCTGGGGTATCACCCCGGACGATAGTGCTGGACGCCCCCTGGCTCAGGCGCCTCCGGGGGTGTTTTTACGCCTCGTTGCGGCGACTTTGGGGCGGCCCCTAACCCCGCTCAGATTAGTTGAGCTTTTGAAGCACCCCTTGGCGGCAAGCGGACTGGAAAGTGGCGATGCGCGCCTGGCCTTGCGTCGGTACGAGGCGTCGGTCCTTCGCGGCGGTGCGCCGACGGTTGACCTAGATGCCCTATGCGCTTGGGCCAAGGCGCGGGACCTGGGTGCTTGGGCGACCTGGTTGCATGGCGCGCTTTTACCGGTAATTGCGGCCAATCGCGGCACTGCGGCGGATTTTTTGGCTGCCCACCGGCGGGCGGCGGAGGCGCTGGCACGGGGTCCAAACCCCGCAGACCCAGAGGGTGCTGGCGGGCTATGGGACCAGCAAGCCGGGCGCGCCGCGCGTGTTGTGCTTGATGACCTGACCGCAGAGGCTGCCCACGCTGATGTTACCAACCCTGCCGATTACCGGGCGCTTTTTGATACGGTGATCGGCGCCCGTAACCTGCCCCAGACCACCGCAAGCCATCCGGGTATCGCGATTTGGGGTACGCTTGAGGCGCGCATGGCCCAGGCTGATTTGGTGGTACTTGGTGCGCTGACGGATAGTGTGTGGCCAGGCGCAGAACCACCGGACCCCTGGTTGAACCGCGCGATGCGCGCCACGCTGGGCCTTCCGCCGCCGGAGCGGGTCACCGGGCTGTCTGCCCATGACTTCGCCCAAGCCGTTTCTGCACCCCGGGTGATCCTGTCGCGTCCGCTGCGCAGCGGTGATGCGCCAACGGTGGCGTCGCGCTGGACGCAGCGGCTGACAAACTTACTGGCCGGGCTTGGGCCGCAAGGGGTGGCGGCTTTGGACGCTATGCGGCGGCGCGGCGCTGACCGGGTGGCCCAAGCGCGCGCCTGGGATCGCCGTGCGATCTATGCGACCCCTGCGCCACGGCCGGCGCCAGCGCCGCCAGTTGCCGCCCGCTTTAATACGATTTCGGTCACCCAAGTTGAACGCCTTATCCGCGATCCATATGCGATCTACGCCCGCAAAACGCTGAAACTTAAACCGCTTGATCCCTTCGGGCGGGAGCCCGATCCCATGAGCCGGGGTAACCTGCTCCATAAGGTGATGGAGCGTTTTGTTGATGCCTATCCCAGCGACGTGCCGCCTGATGCCCGGGCGCATTTGATCGCCATCGCCGAGGCGGAACTTGCCGGGCTACCCTGGGCCGCGGCGGCGCGGCTTTGGCGGGCGCGGCTCTTGCGGATTGCGGACTGGCTTGTGGATCGCGAACGGTCTGCGCGGGCTGATGCCCTGCCACTTGTCCAAGAAAAAAAAGGCAGCCGGGTGGTGGGCGACACAGGCGTGACGCTTGTAGGCACTGCGGACCGCATTGACCTGACACCGGACGGCGGACTTGTGGTGTTGGACTACAAATCTGGCACGCTTCCCACAAAGCGCCAGGTGGAGCACTTCACCAAACAGCTACCCCTGGAGGCGGCGATTGCTGTCGCAGGCGGGTTTGAAGGGGTTGAGGGGACCCCGACGCGGCTCGAATATGTAGGCTTGTCCGGTCCGGGGATGAGCCTGGAGGGCCGGTATCTGGGGTTTGATACCGATCAGGCTGAAACCGCCGAGACCTGGGCGCGGTTCTGCGCATTGATTGCCCAGTACCGCCGCGCCGAAAGCGGGTTTCTGAGCCGCCGGGCCGTTGAAGACATGGGTTGGGGCGGCGACTACGACCACCTGGCGCGCTTCGGTGAATGGGCCCAGAGCGATCCCGCTCCGGCGCAGCCAGTGGGGCAGCACACCCCATGAACGAAGCAACCCGCGCCCAGATCGCCGCTGCCGATCCTGCCCGGTCTACCTGGGTCTCAGCCAACGCCGGGTCGGGCAAGACGTCGGTGCTGACAGACCGGGTGGTGCGGCTTTTATTGGGGGGCACCGCGCCCGGGCGCATTCTTTGTTTGACCTATACCAAGGCTGCGGCCGCCGAGATGCAAAATCGGCTTTTCAAGCGCCTGGGCGCCTGGGCGATGATGCCGGACCGGGATTTAGAGGCGGCCCTTGCGGCTTTGGGTGCCGTCGACCCAGGCGCCGTTGATGCACGCTTTTTGGCTCAGGCACGGCGGCTTTTTGCCAATGCGCTTGAAACACCGGGCGGACTGAAAATTCAAACAATTCATTCGTTTTGCGACACACTCCTCAGGCGATTCCCGGTGGAGGCAGGGGTATCACCTCAGTTTGAAGTGCTCGACGACCGGGAAGCGGCGCTGATGCGGGGCGTGATCCTCAATACTATGGCCGAAGAAGAGCGCGAGCTCTTTGACGACTTGGCGTTTTTCGTCACCGGCGACGTGGACACGCTCCTGGCTGAGATCGCGACGAAGCGAGACGTGTTGTCTATCGCTGCGGTGGAGCAGGCGTTTGGCGCCGATGAAACGCTCGACCCCCGGCAGGAGCTTAAAAAGGTGCTTGGACCCTTGGCTCTATCCGATGTGGTCGCCGCAGCGCAAGAGGGTCTTGCTGACACCCCTTCCAATACAATGGAAATCGCCTGTAAACAGCTTCTTACGGTCGCCGGAGAACGTGATCCGCAAAACGTGATTGACGGTCTGGCGCAGGTGTTTTTGACCCAATCAGGGCAAGCGCGGAAATCTCTGCCCATCGCCAAAAAGCCGTTGTTGCAGCGGTTGCCAGGGGTCTTTGAGCCCCTTGAAGCTATGACCCATCGCTTGGTGGAGCATCGCACCCGGCGGGCAAACGCCCGCGCCGTGACCAAGGCCCGGCGCTTGGTACGCTTTGCCGAAGATTTTTTGGCCCGCTACGATGATGCCAAACTGGCATCTGGGCGGCTTAATTTTGATGACTTAATTGCCAGAGCCAATGGGCTTTTGCAGGGATCAGAAAGCGCGCAATGGGTGCTCTACCGGCTTGACGGAGGGATCGACCATATCCTGGTGGACGAAGCCCAGGACACCAGCCCCTCCCAATGGCGGATCGTGGCCCGCCTAGCGGAAGAGTTCACTGCTGGCCAAGGCGGCCGCGATGTGGCCCGAACACTTTTTGTTGTCGGCGACGAAAAGCAGTCGATCTATTCCTTTCAAGGTGCTGATCCGGCAGAGTTTTCGCGAATGCAGGCGCAGTTTGCGGCCCAACTTGCACAATCGGATGGCGGTTTACGGGAAAGCGCGCTTCTTTATTCTTTTCGGTCATCTGCCGTGGTTCTTGACGCGGTGGACGCGGTGTT
This sequence comes from Pseudomonadota bacterium, assembly GCA_039026255.1. Lineage (GTDB taxonomy): Bacteria > Pseudomonadota > Alphaproteobacteria > Rhodobacterales > Rhodobacteraceae > Amylibacter. The sequence goes on along the minus strand of JBCCMR010000025.1, from coordinate 1,451 downwards.
TGATGGGTCGGCGGGCGCTGGATTTGCCGACAAAAGCACCCACAAGGCATTCCATGGTAACCGGTCCGGGAGGGTAGAGCTTTGGCCTTTCCGGGAAGCTGAGGAAAAACCAGAACCGCGCGCCTGGGATGACCCTAAGGATATGCCAGCGCCGACCGACCCGCAGGTGACCCTGGCTCGGGACCTGGCGAAATGGGTGAACGAGCTTTTGGCGTCAGGCGTCTGCTTGCCAGGCAAAGAAGAGCCCATACGACCTAGCGATATTTTGATTTTGGTGCAAAAGCGTGGCCCAATCTTCCATCATCTGAACAGAGAGTTGAAGGCATGGCAGGTGCCAGTGGCCGGGGCCGACCGGTTGCGCATCGCCGAGGAACTGGCGGTCAAGGACTTGGTTTCGGCCCTTCGGTTTGCCGATCTTCCTGAAGATGACCTAGCCCTGGCAGAGGTCATGCGCTCCCCGCTGCTCGGGTTTTCAGAGGCAGAGCTCTTTGATTTTGCGCATGGACGCAAAGGAAAACTCTGGCCCGTTATTCGCAGCAGCGGTGACCCACGGGCCGAGATATTGCGCGACCTGACTAAACAAGCCGATTTCCTGCGTCCCTACGAGATGTTGGAGCGCCTACTCGGACATCATGGTGGTCGCGCGCGGCTGCTGGGACGGCTTGGAGAAGACTGCGAAGAGGCAATCGATGAGTTTTTGTCTCAGGCGCTCCGTTATGAAACGCTTTCTGTCCCAACGCTTTCAGGTTTTCTCAATTGGTTCAGGGCAGAAGACGTCGATATTAAACGCCAAATGGAGGCTGGGCGCGACCTAGTGCGGGTGATGACCGTGCACGGCGCCAAGGGTCTAGAAGCGCCTATTGTGATTTTGCCGCAATGCGGAGATGTGGCCGTGCGGGACACCGACACGGCCATTTTACCTATTGCCGAAGGTGGTTTCGTTTGGAAAGACGCTGTGCTGCCCACAGCCGCCCAGTTGGCGGCGCAGGAAACACGGAAAGCCTTTTCAAAGGCAGAGCGAATGCGGCTCCTTTACGTGGCGATGACCCGGGCGGAGCAGTGGTTGATTGTGGCCGGAGCAGGTAAACAAGGCGACGATTGCTGGTATTCCCACATCGCTGATGGACTGTTGCGTATGGACACTCCGCCCGCGACCGAAGACCTGGCAGGGGTGGGGACGATACAGCGGGTTCAGTCACCGGAATGGGCGCTGAACCCAGGAACGGCCTCCGGGGGTGGTGATACCCCTCTGCCCATTCTCCCTGCTTGGGTGGATAGCCCGGTGGCCCCTGCCGTGCCCCCATCCCGGCACCAAAGCCCGTCGCGCCTGCCCGGGCCAAAAGCGCTGCCTGGGGGTGATGGCCTGCCCGAGGAAGAGGCCTTGCGTCGAGGTAGGCAGGTCCATCTGTTGCTGGAGCATTTGCCGGGCACGCCAGATCGCGCGGGTCTGG
>JBCCMR010000024.1:0-16028 GCA_039026255.1 Pseudomonadota bacterium | reverse complement strand
GTGCTGTCGCGAGCGATCTCTGAACTTGGGATTTACCCCGCGGTTGACCCGCTCGACTCCACCAGCCGGATCATGGACCCGCAGGTTGTGGGCGAAGAGCACTACCAAGTTGCCCGTGACGTCCAGGGGGTGCTTCAGCGCTACAAATCGCTCCAGGACATCATCGCCATCCTCGGCATGGATGAACTGAGCGAAGAAGACAAACTGGCCGTGGCCCGCGCGCGCAAAATTCAGCGCTTCCTGAGCCAACCCTTTGATGTGGCCAAAGTGTTCACCGGTGTGGACGGGGTACAGGTGCCGCTGGAAGACACAATCGCGTCCTTCAAGGCCGTGGTTTCCGGCGACTACGATCACCTTCCCGAAGCCGCCTTTTACATGGTCGGCGGCATTGATGAGGTCAAAGCTAAGGCCGAACGCCTGGCCGCGGATGCAGCCTAATGGCGGGTGCCATGCAATTTGACCTGGTATCGCCCGAGCGTAAGCTGGCATCCCTTTCCGTGTCTGAGGTGGACCTGCCGGGCGCCGAGGGCGATTTCACCGCCATGCCTCAGCACGCCCCGGTGCTGACTACCCTGCGCCCCGGCGTGGTGACCGCAAAGTCGGGCTCTGACAGCACGGTCTACGTGGTGTCCGGCGGCTTTGTGGAAGTGAACGCGGAGTCGGTGTCCGTGCTTGCCGAATGGGCCGTGCCCATGGGCGACGCCACAGGCGCGCAGATCGAAGCACTTGTGGCCGAAGCAGAGGCCGCCGCAGGCCGTGCCGACGGCCCCGAGAAGGACCTGGCAGACCTGCGTGTCGCCCAGACCAAAGCGCTGCTGCAGACCGTGTCAGGCACAGCCTAAACCGGTCGCAAATCCCCTATGTAAGAGCCCGGCCGTCCAGCGACCGGGCTTTTTTTGTATTTGCCTAGGAATTGCCCAGTTTTATCCCCGTAGCCGCAACAATTCGGGACTTTATCGGCCTCTGTTGATGTGCGTAGGTGTTGCGATGAAGAAGATTTACGGATCCGTAACCGGTGTCGACCAGGGGGTCGCCACGCTTTTTTCGGATTTCGAAGACGGCGGCGTCATGTGGACGTCGAGCGGCGACCGGCAGGTGTCTGTGCCTGTCACCTTCGCAGAACCCTTCAAAGATATCCCCGCCGTGACCGTCAGCCTGGAGCTTTTGGACATGCACAACGGCGCCAACAATCGCTACGTCATATCGGCCCAGGGGGTCCGCCCAGACGGCTTCGACATCGTTTTTCGCACCTGGGGCGACACCCGCATCGCCCGGGCTCGGGCCGGTTGGATGGCTATCGGCGCCGCGCGGGGGGATGAAGACTGGGACGTGGACTACGGCAGCTAAGCCCATTACGGGCAGTTAGAACTACTTAAAATAGCCGTCATAGATTGGGGCGAGCGTTTCTTCGTCAAAGAGGCTCGATACGCTCGTGCCATTGGCGATGTTCATAACCGCTTGGGCCAACATCGGCGCCGTGGGTACGATGCGTATTTTTTTGCATGCGCGCACCGCGTCGGTGGCTTCGATGCTGTCGGTGATCACAAGATGTTTCATGACCGAATTGGTGATACGTTCTACTGCGGGACCGCTGAGCACGCCGTGCGTGATATAGCTGTGCACCTCGGCGGCGCCCTGTTCGACCAGCGTTTCCGCCGCCTTGCAAAGCGTGCCAGCAGTGTCGCAGATATCGTCAACGATGAGGCACCGGCGCCCGGCCACTTGGCCGATGACGGTCATTTCGGCCACCTCGCCCGGGCGGTCCCGGCGTTTGTCCACGATAGCCAGATCGGCGCCAATGCGTTTTGCCAGTTCTCGCGCCCGGGCCACACCCCCCACGTCGGGCGACACAACCATGATGTCGTCACCGGGCCCGAAATTGTGTTTGACATCCATAGCAAACACCGGCGCCGCGTAGAGGTTGTCCACCGGGATGTCGAAAAAACCTTGAATCTGCGTGGCATGCAGGTCCATCGTCAGAACCCGCTCGATCCCCGCCTCGACTATGAGGTTAGACACAAGCTTGGCGCTGATCGGTGTGCGCGCCTTGGTGCGGCGGTCCTGGCGGGCGTACCCGAAGTAAGGGATAACCGCCGTAATCCGCGACGCTGACGACCGGCGCAGGGCGTCGGCCATGATCAACAGTTCCATCAAGTTGTCGTTGGCTGGGTTCGACGTGGGCTGGATGATAAACATATCCTCGCCGCGCACGTTCTCGAACACTTCGACGAAGATCTCCGCGTCATTGAACCGTTCGATGCGGGCGTCGACCAGCTTGACTGTCTTGCCCCGGTGCATCGACAACCGCCGGGTTATCGCATGGGCCAAGGTACGGTTCGCGTTGCCCGAAACAAGTTTCGGTTCGATGAGTGTCTGCATCGCGGCCCCCTCTGGCGCGCCAGGGCCCGGCGGCGCCCCGACAGCTTGCGTTGGCGACCCGATAACAAGTTTGCCTCCAGGTGTCAGCACCGCATATGACACCCCAGTAAAATACCCAAGACACCTGAGCCCAGGACCTGCCCCATGACCGATATCACCCCCCGGATCGACTATTTCTTCACCGTTGTTTCGCCGTTCGTTTATCTGGCGGGCACCCGAATGGAAGAGGTGGCCCAGCGCCATGGGGTTGCGGTGACCTATAAGCCCGCTGATATGATAACCGTCTTTTCCCGCACGGGGGGCGTGGCGCTGGGCGACCGGCACCCGGCTCGGCTGGCGTACCGGCTGCAAGAATTGCGCCGCCAGGCGGCGAAGTTCGACCGGCCCATGAACCCGTCGCCCGCCCATTTCCCCACGAATCCGGCACCGGCGGCCTATGCCATTATCGCCGCGCAGGCGGCCGGCGGCGGCGACCTGGGCGCGCTTGTGGACTACTACGCCCGCGCCTGCTGGGAAGACGAGGCCGACGTGGCACGGGACGACGTGGTGCGCGCCGGGCTTTCAGCGGCGGGCTTTGACCCGGGGCTTGCCGACAGCGGGCTTTTGGCGGGCGCAGAAGCCTACGCCGCAAACACCGAAGAGGCTGTGGCCCGGGGCGTTTTTGGAGCGCCCTTCTATATCGTGGGGGAAGAGCTTTTCTGGGGTCAGGACCGGATCGACGACCTAGACCGCCACCTGGGCGCGTTGTGATGCACCTGCGCCGCCTGGCCGAGGGTCGCGAGCGCGGCCATTTCATCCACTGCAACCTGGCCAGCGGCCGGGCCTGGATGCCCCTTGCCCGCGCCCTGGGGGATCGTGTGACGGTGGATGCGGTGGATATGCTGGGCCAGGGCCGGTCGCGAATGCCCGACCGGTCCCGCGACTACCAGGTGGAATGCGCCGAAGGGTCGATTGCGATTATGGAGCAAACCGGCCCCCAGCACCTGGTGGGCCACAGCTTCGGCGGCTGCGTGGCCATCCGCGTGGCCATGACACGACCGGATCTTGTGCGGTCGCTAGTGCTGTATGAGCCGGTCTTTTTCGGCTTTCTGGCCGACACAGGCCACCCGGGCCTGGCCAAGATTACGGCGGGGCCAGACCTCTATGGCCTAATGGACGCCGGGCACTGGATGGATGCGGCGGAGGTCTTTTTGACCGAATGGGGGATGCCCGGGGACTGGGCTGCCATGGACGCTGACGCCCGCCAGTCTATGGCTGACAAAATGTGGCTGATCCAGGTGCAACGGCCTAGCATCCTCGACGACAACGACTGGCGTGTCCGTGCGCGGGAGCTCGCGCGCCTGACATTGCCCGTCATGGTGATGCACGGTGCGGCAAGTTCGCCGGTGATGGCCGATATCACCGAAGTGATTGTGAAAAGCGCCCCCGCAGCCCAAGGCAATGCGATGGCCGGGCTAGGCCACATGGGCCCGATCACCGATCCAGGACCGGTGGCCGCGGCCATGGTGGCGTTCTGGGACGGGGTTGCCCAAGCCGCTGCGTAAGACCGCGGCCCCCACCCAACACTAGCCGCGCAGGACGTCGACGAAAGCGTCCACTTCCTCGGCAGTGCTGGACCAACTGGTCACCAGCCGACAGGTCAAATCTTCGTCGGCGGGACCCTCGGCAGGGTGATCATTGGGCCAGGGGTAATACATGGCACCGGCTGCGCGCGCCCGGTCATGGGCGGCCCGGGGCATCCCGGCAAACAGCATGTTGGCCCCGCGCGGGTGCAAAAGATGCGCGCCGGGCAGGGATTTTATCCCCTCCTCAAGGCGTGCCCCCGCCGCATTGGCCTGGGCCGCTAGGCGAAGCCAAAGGTCATCCTCTAGATAGGCGTCCATCTGCGCACTCAGGTAACGGTGCTTGGAAAAGAGGTGCCCGCCCCGCTTGCGGCGCAGCTCAAACTCCCAGGCGCGGGCGGGGTCGAAGATCACCACCGCCTCGACGCCAAGAAGGCCGTTTTTGGTTCCCCCGAAGCTGACCACGTCGATCCCGGCCTTCCAGGTCATATCCGCCGCCGAACAGTTGAGCGCCGCCAACGCATTGGCAAAACGCGCCCCGTCCAGGTGCGTGCCGATGCCCATGTCGTGGGCGATGCCGCACAGCTCGCTGATTTCGGCCACCGTGTAGAGCGTGCCAAGCTCGGTCACGTTTGTCAGCGTAAGCGCCCCTCGTTGGATATTGTGCACGCCCAGTCGCCCGGTTTCCGCCGCCCGGGTGCGAAATTCGGCCGGGTCGATCTTGGCGTCCGCCCCGCCCAGCGTGATCAGCTTGGCGCCCCCGGTGAAAAACTCAGGCGCGCCGCACTCGTCCTCTTCCACATGGCTGTGACGATGGCAAAAGACCGCTTGCCAGGGCTGCGCCAGGACCCCAAGCGACAGCGCATTGGCCGTCGTCCCCGTCGCCACCAGGTAGATCGCCGCCTCGGGGGCCTCGAATATGGTGCGAATGCGGTCGGTCACTCGCGCCATGATTTCGTCCCCCCCGTAGGAGGCCGCGTAGCCTTCGTTGGCGCGGGCTAGTGCGGCCATCACCTCGGGGGCGGCTGGGGCAGCGTTGTCAGAGGCAAAATACATTAGGCCAAGGTCTCCACAATAAAATCTTCGAAGTCTTCTTCGTCTACCTCGTATTCCGGGACGGTGTGCCCGCGTACGGTCGGTGTGGTGGACGGATCGCCGGTGATCAGCGGATGCCAGGGCGGTATCTTGCGGCCCTCCGACAGGCGGCGATAGGCGCAGGTGTCGGGCATCCAATGGGCGTTCTTGGCGATGTTCTGGGGGGTCAGCACCACGCAACCCGCGACGAGATGCTGGCGCAGGTCATAGCTTGCGCAGCGGCATGTGGCGTCGTCAAAAAGGCGGCAGGAGATGTTGGTGAGCGCGATCTGCCCGGTATCTTCGTCTTCGAGCTTCAGGAGACAGCACTTGCCGCATCCATCGCAGAGCGCTTCCCATTGGTCCCGCGACATATCGCCGAGCGCTGTGGTTTCCCAGTACCGGTTCATCCCCCAGATGTGACGCAGGCCGCGCGCGGTGTCGAGTAGGATCGTCAGACTGCGACCAATGGGGTATCCTGTACAAAAAAGGACGAGCAGATGGCAGAGACCGCGCTTTATGCGCCTGTAAAAGCCTATCTTGAAGCCCAGGGTTACACCGTCAAAGGCGAGGTCGCCTCTTGCGATGTGGTCGCCTGCCGCGGGGCGGAGCCGCCCGTGATCGTGGAACTGAAGACGGCGCTGTCGCTCAAACTGCTGATGCAAGGGGTGGACCGCCAGGCGATCACCGATGCGGTTTACCTGGCCGTACCCGACAGTGCCGGGCGCCGGGGCCAGATCCGAACCGCGGTAAAGCTCTGCCGCCGCCTGGGCTTGGGGCTTATGACCGTGGGCCGCGGGGTTGTGGTACATGCCGATCCAGGCCCCTACGCGCCGCGCAAGGCGCCCCGCCGCCGAACAGCACTTCTCAAAGAATTCGAACGCCGTGTGGGCGACCCCAACACCGGCGGCCAAACCCGCCGCAAGGTTATGACCGCCTACCGCCAGGACGCCCTGCGGCTGGCCATGATGGCGCGCGCAGGCGGCATGGTCACCCCGTCCGAAGGTAAGGCCGCAGGCATCCCAAAAGCCGGTTCAATTCTGCAAAAGGACCACTACGGCTGGTTCGAACGCACTGCCCGGGGCCGCTACAGCCTGCGCGACGCCGGGGAAAGGGCTTTGAAGGATTACCAGGACGTGGTCGCAACCCTCGCAACAGCGGCGGAGTGACGCCCAAGCCAGGTCAGCGCCCGCGGCGACCCAGGGATTTTGAGTAATTTTGCAGAGAAGAAGGGCCGGGCGCTTCGCCATACCTGAGACGTCGGGCGACCGGCTGGCTACGGAGTGTTCCCCAAAGAGCAGCCCCCGCGCCCAAGGCGCCCCGGGCAGAATCGGGCACAGCCACCGCCTCTTCTTCTATGGGCAAATACCCGAAAAACCGAAAGCGACCCGTGGCCCCGAAGGCTGATGGCGGGGCCACGGCGGCAGCGGGCGCGTCTAGGGCGCCACGAGGTTCGGGAGCGCCTCGCCGGCAAAATGGGCGCGCAGGTTATCGACCGCCATCAGACCCATTTGCGTGCGCACTTCTAGGGCTGCGGTACCCAGATGCGGCAGAAGGCTCACATTGGGGAGAGCGCGCAGGGCTTCCGGAACTTGGGGTTCGCCTTCATAAACGTCGAGCCCCGCGGCACCGATGCGACCCTCGGTAAGGGCCACGATAAGCGCCGCTTCGTCGACAACATCGCCGCGGGCCGTATTCACCAGGATCGCCTGAGGCCCCATAGCAGCCATGACGTCTGCGTTGATTAGGTGGTGGTTGGCGGCGCCCCCGGGAACAGATACCGACAACACATCCGCGGCGGCTGCGACCGCTTCGATACTGTCCAGTTGCCGGGCCGGCACACTCGCGTCTGCCACGGGAGAGCGGTTGTAGAATACGACCTCCATCCCAAAACCAAAATGACAGCGCCGCGCGATTGCCTTTCCGATCCGTCCCATTCCCACAACGCCCAAAGTTTTACCTGTAACATGGAGCCCCAAGTACTGCGTCGGGTGCCAACCCGGCCAAGAGCCGTCCCGCACGGCGGCCTCCCCTTCGCTGGCTCGGCGAGCTGCCATAAGCATCAGCATGACAGCGATGTCAGCTGTGGCGTCAGTTACTGCGCCCGGCGTGTTTGTCACCGCCACCCCAGCCTTCGCCGCCGCGGCCACATCAATGTGGTTATATCCAACACCAAAATTCGCTAGAAGCTTGGCCCGCAGTGGCGCCGCTGCAAAGGCCGAAGCGCCCAAAGGGTCCCCCAAAGTCGGCAAAACTGCGTCAAAGGTTTCCAGGGCTGCGGCGGTTTCGTCCGCGGTCATCGGCAGGGTTTGAGATCGCACTTCCACCTCGGCAAAGGCGCGCAGGGGCGAGATGACCGCTTCGGGCAGCGGGCGGGTGACATAGACGGCGGGCATGGGGCAGGCTCCTGCGGCTTCTTGGCGCAGAAACATGGGCTGCCCAAGGCGGTTGGCAATGGGCTCAGTGCATCCGTGCGCCCGAAGGCAGCGGCTGATCGGGTGCCAAAAGCACAATCCGGCCTTCGGTGTCTGCTGCACCCAGCACCAAAACCTCGGACCGCATGGGGCCGATCTGGCGCGGCGGAAAATTCACGACAGCGATAACCTGGCGACCCACCAACGCCTCAGGGGTGTAGTGGTCGGTTATCTGGGCGGACGACTTCCGCTCCCCCAGATCTGGACCAAAATCGATCCAAAGCTTGATCGCGGGCTTGCGGGCCTCAGGAAACGGTTCCGCACGCAGGACTGTGCCTACGCGCACGTCGACGGCCAAAAAGTCGTCGAAGGTAATCTGATCTGTCATTAGGGCTCCTCCCTATGCGGGGCTTAGCGGCTCTATTGGCCCAACTCGCGGGCGCGGGCAGCCGCGGCGGCCACGGCGCGGCCCAAAAGGGCCGGAAAACCATCGCTCGGGTCCATCAAAACCTCAAGAGCCGCTTCGGTTGTGCCCCCGGGTGAAGTTACGTTAACGCGCAGATCGGCGGGCGGGGTATCCGACACTTCTGCTAGGGCACCTGCCCCCGCAACAGTTGCCTTAGCGAGCGCCATCGCCAGCTCAGGAGGAAGCCCCTCTTTTGCACCGGCAGCAGCCAGGGTTTCGATCAGGTGAAAGACATAGGCCGGGCCAGAGCCGCTGACTGCGGTGACCGCATCAATCTGATCTTCGCTATCGAGGCGCACCGTTTGGCCCACGGCAGCAAGGAGCGCGTCCGCAAGCTCAAGCGCATCAGCCCCCGCTGCGGCATTGCCCACAAACGCGGTTATTCCTCGGCCTACGGCAGCAGGGGTATTGGGCATGGCGCGCACGATGGGTGTACCATCTGCAAAATCGGCGCTGAGGCTCGCAAGCGTCGTACCTGCGGCAACGGAAATGACAGTCGTAGCCGGACCAAACCCGGTCACAGAAGGCAGCGCGTCGGCCATCATCTGGGGTTTGACCGCTAGGATCGTGACCACAGGCGCTGCGGGCAAATCACCCGAGAGGGTCACGCCCGTATCGCGAAGCCATGCGCTCGGCGCCGGGTCGATCACATGGACTGCGTCGGGCAAGACCCCCCGATCTAGCCAACCGGCGAGCATGGCAGACCCCATCTTGCCGCACCCTAGGAGCACAAGCCCCCGTCTGTTGATGTCAGCTAGCATAGGGGTCTCCTGGGTGTTTGCGCGACTTGCGTGTGGTGCCGGGGCGCGTGGCGCAGGTCAAGGTGCCATGCGGCGCGCGCCCAACCCTAAGCAGACAGCACGTCGCGACAGCAAGGGATTTGAGTATTTAGGCAGAGAAGACAACTCGCAGGGTGCGAAAACCATCGGCCGATGCATAGGCTTTGCGTTTTGGCCGGCCTATGGATTGCGAAATTTTCATTGGAAAGACTGTATCAGGGGTCCCGGCGCTAAATGTTATCCTAGTGCGTATGCCCCCTTTGCCCCTGTCATCAGGCACGTCAAACATGGGCATTGGTTCGCGGGCCTCTCAGTCCGGGCGCCTCGTCCACTTCTTATCTGGTCAAATACCCCAAGTACACGACTGACTGCCTCTACACGGTCCGCAAACCGGGCACGTTTTCGTCAGACAGGTTTTCAATCAGCCACGGTTTCGGTCGCCGGTTGCGTCTCGGCCACCGAACCGGTTTCAGCCTCTTCCTGCGTGGCGCGTTTGCCCGCAACCCAAAAGCCGTCGTATTCCCGGCCAGATGCGTAGACCATCTTACCCTGGCCCTGGCGCAGGCCATTCACGAACTCACCGGTGTAAATGTCGCCGTTGGCGTAGGTTGCAGTGCCGGTTCCGTTCAGGATGCCGTCTTTCCACTCGCCCTCGTAGCTGAACCCGTCCGGCAGCACGATCTTGCCGATGCCGTGGCGCTTGCCCCGTAAGAAGTCGCCTTCATAAACTACCCCGTCAGAGAAGGTGACGCGCCCTTTGCCGTGGCGTTCTCCTTCAAGCCAATCGCCATCGTAGCTGTGACCTTCGCCGTAAACGATCTTGCCGCGTCCATGGTTTTTGCCGTTTTTGAAAGACCCGGTGTACACTAAGCCGTTCACGTCGCGCATGGTGCCTTCGCCTTCGATGCGGCCTTCAACCCATTCGCCGGTGTAGGTTGTGCGGTTGGCAAATGTGATGGTGCCTTGGCCGTCAGGGCGCGCGTCTTTGAACTGGCCCTCATAGACCGCGCCATCCTCGTAGGTTGCCTTACCCTGACCGTTGAGCGCGTCATTTGCCCATTCGCCTTCGAGCGTGCGGCCCTCCGGCGTGCGAAACAGGCCAACCCCGTGGCGCATGTTGTTCAGGAACCCACCTTCGTAGATGTTGCCGTTGGCGTAGGTCATCTTGCCCGGGCCGGTGCGGCGACCTTGCACCATCGCGCCCTCATAAACCGCCCCATCGGGCATTTTCAGCACGCCCTGACCGTCGATCTGGTCGTCTTTCCATTCGCCTTCGTAGGTCATGCCGTCGAGCATGATCAGCACGCCCGTGCCGTGGCGCTGGTTTTCGACCATATCGCCGCGGTAGGTGGCGCCGTCGTGGTATTTGATCACTGCTTTGCCTGAGCGCACGCCTTGCACCCAGTCCCCTTCGTAACGGTAGCCGTTGGGCGTCGTGAGCGTCCCTTTTCCGTGCAGCGTCGCGGCCTGGAATCCACCCTCATAGACCGATCCGTCTGCGTAGCGGGCGATGCCCGCGCCGTCGATGACCCCAGCTTTGAAGGTGCCTTCGTAGATCATGCCGTCCGCGTAGGTCATCTTGCCCATGGCGTCAGGTTGGCCGTCTTCCAGGTTGCCTTCGTAGACCGACCCGTTTGGCAATCGGAGCGTGCCCTGCCCGCGGATCACACCCATATCCCATTCGCCTGAGTATTCGTATCCGTTGGGCAGCCGGTACGTGCCGATACCGTGCTGTTTTCCATCTTTGAAGGTGCCTTCATAGACGCCGCCGGTATCGTACTGTTTGACGACAATGTCGCCCGTTTGCGCCAGTGCGGTGCTGGCGGCGAGAATGACTGCGGCAGAAAGTGCGATGGTTTTCAAATCGTTGCCCGGGCACATTTGCGCACCCGTCTCCCTTGGTCTGATCCGTTAGCCCAAGATTATGCGGCGGGAAAATGATCGGCAAGGATTCTTGCGCCTTGCCGGTGGCATGCCACATAACTCCTCAGGGACTGCCGAAAGAGGACACCCGCCGATGACCGACAGCTTGCGTCTGACCCTGGGACAACTCAACCCCACCTTGGGCGACTTCGGGGGAAACCTCGCCAAGGCCGTGGAAGCTCAGGCCGAGGCCGCGCGCGTCGGCTCAGATATGCTGATCCTGCCGGAAATGTTTATCTGCGGCTACCAGGCCCAGGACCTGGTGCTGCGCCCGGCCTTCACGCTCGATGCGATGGCGCATGTGCACAAGCTGGCGGAGGCCTGCGCGACCGGACCCACCGTGGGCGTGGGCGCGCCGCTTCTGGAAAACGACACCATTTATAACGCGTATTTTATCCTGCACGGCGGGCAGGTGGTGACGACGCTGCGCAAGCATGAGCTGCCCAATACCCACGTTTTCGATGAAAGGCGTCTTTTTACGGCCGGCGATATCCCTGGGCCCTACAGCCTAAAGGGTGTGCGCCTGGGCAACCCCATCTGCGAAGACGCCTGGCACCCGGATGTGGCCGAAACCCAAGTGGAAAGCGGCGCCGAGATTTTAATTGTGCCGAACGGGTCCCCCTACTACCGGGGCAAATTTGACCGCCGGCTTAGCGCCATGGTTGCTAGAGTTGTCGAAAATGACGTGCCGCTTGTTTACCTCAACATGGTGGGGGCTCAGGACGATCAGATCTTCGACGGCGGCTCGTTCGTTTTAAACCGGGGCGGGCAACTGGCCATGCAGATGCCACTGTTTGACGAAGCGATCGCCCACGTAGATTTCGCCCGCGGCGCCGACGGCTGGACCGCCACAGAAGGCGCCAAGATTGCCCATGTGGACGAATGGGAACAGGACTATCGCGTCATGGTCCAGGGACTCCGGGACTACATGGCGAAAACCGGGTTTTCCAAGGTGTTGCTTGGGCTTTCGGGCGGGGTGGACAGCGCCATCGTGGCGACCATCGCCGCCGACGCGCTCGGCCCCGAAAACGTGCGCTGCGTGATGCTTCCCAGCGAATACACCAGCCAGGCATCGCTCGATGACGCGGCCGAACTGGCGCAAAACCTGGGCGTAAAGCTCGATACCGTGCCCATCAGCACCGCCCGCGAAGCGGTGACCGAAACCCTGGCCCCGCTCTTTGCCGGGCGCGACTGGGACGTGACTGAAGAAAACATCCAATCACGCCTTCGGATGGTTTTTCTGATGGCGCTGTCCAATAAGTTTGGCGAAATGCTCTTGACCACCGGCAACAAGTCCGAGGTTGCCGTGGGCTACGCCACAATCTACGGCGACATGGCTGGCGGCTATAACCCGATCAAAGACCTCTACAAGATGCGAGTCTTCGAAAGCTGCCGTTGGCGCAACGCAAACCACCGGCCCTGGATGCGCGGGCACCCGGGCGCCGTGATCCCGGTGAATATCATCGAAAAACCCCCCACGGCAGAGCTGCGCAATGACCAAAAGGACAGCGACAGCCTGCCGGACTACGCTGTGCTCGACGAAATCCTCGACCGTTTGGTCGACCGCGACGAAAGCGTTGCGCAGATCGTGGCCGCGGGGTTTGACCACGCCACGGTCAAGAAAGTTGAAAAGCTGGTCTTCATCAACGAATACAAGCGCTTCCAGTCGGCGCCGGGGCCGCGCATGACGCACAAGGCGTTCTGGCTCGACCGCCGCTACCCGATCGTCAATCGCTGGCGCGATATGGGTAACTAGAGGCCTAGGGGCCCAGCCAGCCGGGGCGATCCATTTCCCCTTCTGGGCGGAAATAGGCGATGGCGCGGCCCTCGGCGGGGCCGTCCAGATACTGGGGCCAAGGGGCCACCCCGTGCAGAAGATGCCGGTGCACCACAAGCACCTCACCGGGGGTCTGGGGCACCTCCACCCGGGGGCAGGTATCGAACACCTGGCGGCGCGCGGCGGTGTAGGCATCGGTCACATCAACTTCGTGCCAATGGTCCGACGCCGTGCCCGCCAGGGCCCCCGCAAAGGCCGCGGCCATGATCCGGTGGCTGCCTTCCCAGACAACAAAGGGCGCGGCCCCCGCCGGGGACGACGTCAGCGCGAGCCCCATCAGAAAGCGGTGGTATTCGCCGATCCGGCGGCGCCCGTCGGCACCTTTGAGCACCCCGTCCACGTGGGCCGCGTCGCGTCGTACTCGATAACGAAGGGCGGCTTCGCTTTCGCCCGACCAGGGCTTAGGATAACCGCGGTAGCAGACCGATACCTGCGCCCGGTCCCAAGCCGCGCCGCCGCCCAGGCCGCGGGCGAAATCCACGCCCGCCCCTGCCAGAGGCACGTCGCCTACGGACCCGTCTTCGCCGTTTTCCAGGACATGCACACCCACAAACCAAGTTCCCCCGCAGCGCAGCCAGTCGCGGCGCAACCCGGGGTCCGCCGCGGCGGCAAGCGCCGCCGGGCGCGCCGCTGTGGCCCAGGCCGCCGCGGCAGGATCGGCGTCGAACCGCAGCCAGCCGCGGGTGTCGAGCGTCTCTAACCCGCCCATGCCTGCCGCAGCATATTGATCGCCACCAGCATCAAAAACACCGCAAACACCCGCTTAAGCGGTTTAGCATCCATGCGGTGGGCCAAGGCTGCCCCCCAAGGGGCGGTGATCAGCGTCATGGCGATGATCAACCCGAAGGCGGGCAGGTTAACATAGCCCACCGTCCAGGGGGGCAGCCCCTCGGCCGCAGGCCGCGCGATCAGAAAGCCAAGCACAGACGGCACGGCGATGATCACCCCAAAGCCCGCAGCCGTGGCCACGGCCCGGTGGATCACCACCCCGTAAAGCGACATAAACGGCACACCGAATGATCCGCCGCCGATCCCCATAAGCACGCTCATAAAGCCCAAGACGGGGGCCGACACGGCGCGCCCGATGCCCGTGGGCATCGCCGGTCCCACGCGCCAGTCGGCGCGTCCCAACGCCATGTAGAGCCCTACCAGGATACCGAGTACGCCGAAAATCACCTGCAATGTCACCGACCGCAAACCGGTGGCTGCCACCATGCCAAGTGCGGCACCTATTGCAATCCCCGGTGCCCAGCGACGCAGGATTTCCCAGTCTACGGCGCCCTTGGCGTGGTGGCTTTGCACCGACCGGAGGCTGGTAAACACAATCGTGGCAAGGGACGTAGCCAGGCAGACCTGCATCAGCACCGCGCTGTCATAGCCCAGCGCCCCGAAGGCGTAGAAAAACGCAGGTACCAGGACGATCCCACCGCCTACGCCCAAAAGACCCGCCAGCACGCCCGCAAAGGCGCCGATGACCAGAAGAAGCGCCGCCATGGGCAGAAGTGTCGCGAGATCGGGCATAGTGCGCGCGGGCTATCCCACAGGCCCGGGAATTGCCAGACCAAACGGGCGCCCCGGCGCCCCAGCCTCCGTTCAGGCGGCCTGGGCGGTGACCTGGGCCAGCGCCTCGTCGAGGGTGGCAAGCCCCGCGCCCGGCAGGCGGGCCCTTTCGCTCAGGATACGCCGCCAGGCGCGGGCGCCGGGACGCCCGGTGAAAAGCCCCAGCATATGGCGGGTGATCTGGTGCAGCCCGGTGCCCGCCGCAAGTTCTGCGGCGATGTAGGGGCGCATGGCTGCTACGGCAGCTTCTGCGCTGACATCGCCCCCGGCGCCAAAGATCACCCGGTCGGCGGCCCCGAGGATATCCGCCGGGCGGTGGTAGGCGGCGCGCCCGATCATCACCCCGTCAATACCCTGGTCGAGAAAGGCGCACGCCTCTTCCAAGGTCTCAATCCCGCCGTTGATGGCGATGAAAAGCTCTGGAAAGGTGGCCTTCGCCTGGGCCACCAGCGGGTAGTCGAGAGGCGGCACCTCTCGGTTTTCCTTCGGGCTCAGCCCCTGGAGCCAGGCTTTGCGGGCGTGTATTATAAAGCGGCGCACCCCCGCGGCGGCCTGAGTTGCAACAAACGCGGGCAGCGTCTCTGCCGGGTTCTGATTATCGACGCCGATGCGGCACTTTACCGTTACTGGCGTCGGCCCGGCAGCGGCGATCATGGCACGAAGGCAGCGCGCCACCAGGTCCGGTTCCTGCATCAGCACCGCCCCAAATCGGCCCGATTGCACCCGATCCGACGGGCAGCCAACGTTCAAGTTTACCTCGTCATAGCCCATTTCGGCAGCGATCGCCGTGGCCTCAGCCAACTCACCGGGGTCCGAACCGCCAAGTTGCACCGCCACAGGATGCTCCGCCGGATCGAACCGCAAAAACCGCACCGCGTCACCCCGCACCACTGCCGCTGCGGTCACCATTTCCGTGTAAAGAAGCGCCTGCCCCGACAACTGCCGGTGCAGCATGCGGCAATGGCGGTCGGTCCAATCCATCATAGGGGCAACTGACAACCGAGACGCAGTGAGAGCATTACATTTTATTGTTTTATCAGCCATTTACCGCTCAGCTATCCGCCCATTTGCCATCTCTGACCCTAAAATTCTCGCCGGTTATTAGCATGAAATACAGCAAATGTTGTAGTCCAATGGGACCACCTACCAGAGACACCGCAAAAACGCCGCTGCCGCTAGGTTTGCCCAGATCGTTTGTCTACTCGCGACGCCCTAGAGCATCGTCCTTGAAATCTGAATCGTCGGGATTCCCACGGTGCTTTTTTTGTGATTCACCATATTTGGAGGTGGATGATGGGAAAGTCGCTATCACTGGATATTCGAGAGCGGGTCGTTGCGTTGGTAGACGAAGGTCTGTCGTGCCACGAAGCCGCGCGGCGTTTGCGGATATCTGCTGCAAGTGCGGTGCGGATCGTGCAACGCAAGAAGCGAACCGGTGGGGTCAAGGCCGCGCCGCAGGGCCGTCCACGCCGGAGCAAGTTGGACGCGGTTTCAGATTGGTTAAAGCGGCAAATTGAGGCGCAGCCTGATATCACCATGCCAGAACTGGCGGAAGCTCTGGGTGCGGAACATGGCCTGAGTGCAACCCCGGCTATGCTGTCGCGCCATCTGATCCATCGCCTTGGCTTCACATATAAAAAAATCCCTGATCGCGACGGAGAGGCTGCGCAAAAGGGTGCGCGCCGCGCGGTACGCGTGGTACCACCGGCGGATGCCGCGGATGCGCCTTGAGCCACACCGGCTCGTGTTCATTGATGAAACCGCTGTCACGACCAAAATGACCCGCCTGCGCGGTCGATCCCCGCGCGGCATTCGGTTGGAAGCCGATGCGCCTTTCGGTCACTGGCGCACCCAGACCTTCATTGCCGGTCTGCGCGTCGATGAACTCAGCGCGCCCTGGGTGCTGGATGGCCCTATGAACCGCGCCGCATTCGAAACCTACATCGAGACCCAACTGGCTCCCACCCTGCAGCCCGGCGATGTGGTGATTGCCGACAACCTGTCATCACACAAATCCGCCCACGCTCAGGATTG
>JBCCMR010000023.1:0-16164 GCA_039026255.1 Pseudomonadota bacterium | reverse complement strand
TGCTCGCCGTTCATCCGCGGTCCAAAGCTGACATTATCGCGCACGTTCATCCATTCGAAGAGCGCGCCCTGCTGGAAAACCATGCCACGTTCTTGGCCGGGTCCCGACACAGACCGATCCCCTAAGCGGACTTGACCTTGGGTGGGTGCTAGAAAGCCCGCAACGATGTTGAGAAGCGTCGTCTTGCCGCAGCCCGACGGGCCGAGAACAGACATAATTTCACCTTCTTTTATTTCGAGAGAGACGTTTTTCAGCGCCTGCACATGCCCGCCATCGGGCAGGTCAAAGCGCATGGAGATGTCGTCGAGGATCAGGCCGGACATGGGCTTTGCCTGTGTTGTTTTGGGTTTGGGGTAAGGTGTCGGGATGGGCGGCCCCGGGCCCCGCACGCAGCAGGACCCGGGGCTGCCCGGTCACATCAGAGACCTGCCGCGCTGCTCAGCGGGCCAGTGTTGACATTGTCAGAGTAGCTGTCCAGGGCGCCATCAATAGAATTGGCCTCCACAAAGACGTCCGCCACACCTTTCATGAAGGTCTGCGCACTACCGCCGAGCCAGGTGTCGCTCAACTGCGTGGAAACGTCTGGGAAGACGAAGGTGGCCATCGTTTCCTTTGTGGCGGTTTCGTCCATACCTGCGTCCTTGGCGATCACCGGCAGCATCGCTTCCACGCCTGACCCGTCGTTCCAGGCTGTGTTGGCGTCAGCAGTCACCTTAAGAAACTTGGCAACCAGGTCGGGGTTTTCGGCCACAAACGACGCGGGCGCCGAAGTCACATCAAAGACCAGGATACCCAGGTCCGTCTTTTCGGCCCCGGTCAGCAGCACATTGCCGTGCTCTTTCATCCGCCGCAGGGCGCCGCCCCATCCGCAGACCATATCCAGTTCGCCCTGGCTAAAGGCCGCCGCGCCATCGGGGGGCGCCATGTTGACGATATCCATTGTCGCAATGTCCACTTCAAAGTGGCTCATCTGCTTGAGAAAGCCGTAATGAGCCGCGGTGCCCAGGGGCACGGCCACCTTTTTGCCTTCTAGTTCCTTGGCGCTGTCTTTGTCGATTTCCAGCTCCGCCTTGACGACGCAGTTGTCGTTATCAGCGTAGGACACGGCCACATCGACGATTTGCAGATCCTGGCCGGCAGAGGTGGCGACCACGAAGGGCGGCACGCCCTGGCTGACGGCGATCTGCACATCGCCCGAGGCCATCGCAGCCGACATCGCGGTTCCGGTGTCGAAGGCGACCCAGTTGACCTTAAGGCCCAACGCTTCATCGTAGGTGCCGTTTACTTTGGCAAACTGGAAGGGCATTGGCCATTCCAAGAAGTAGGCCACGGTGATCTCTTCCAGGTGCCCGCCACCGAAGGCGGACTGGGCTGTGGTGGCCAGTGCCAGCGCCACGGCCGAAAGCGTTTTTTTGACGTGCATCAGTAACTCCCTGATAGTTTGAGCCCGCGGTTGGCCCGGGCCTTGGATGTGCCTTTGGGGCACTCATTGTAGTGGACCGCGCGGGTGCCGCGCTGTGATTCCACCGGAGTGCAGTCAATCAGGCCTTACACGGTCTGACTAGGCCTTTGCGATCGCTTCGGATATAATTGCGACACCTTTCGCGATTTCTGCCTCGGCGATGGAAGAATAGGCAAGCCGATAGAAATTGCGCGGCGGGTCGGCATTTTCGAAAAAGGGTGCCCCGGGTTCGATCAGCACGCCGCGGGCCTCTAGGGCTTGGGCAAGGTCCACGGTGTCCACGTGGGCCGGGGCACGCATCCAAAAACTGGACCCCCCAAAGCTTGCTGAACCCGCCACAGTCAGCCCATGGTCCGCGAGGGCCTGGGCCATGGTTGTGTGACGCGCCGCATAGGCGTCCTTCATCCGCCGAATGAGCGCGTCGTAGTGGCCAAGTGCCAAGAAGTTGGCTGTTGTGCGTTGGATATGGCCTGGCGGGTGCCGCAGCACCGTGGACCTGAGCGCGCGCGCCTCGCGGATCAGGGGCTCGGGCGCGACCAGGTAACCCAAGCGCAACCCGGGAAAAAGCGACTTCGAGAAACTGCCGATGTAGATCACCCGCCCGTCTATATCGAGCGATTTGAGAGCAGGCGAAGCGCGCGTCAGGAAAGACATCTCAAATTCATAGTCGTCCTCCACGACGATAAAATCCTGCTCAGAAGCCCTTTCTAGCAGGCGGTGTCGTCGCGCCATGGGCAGCGTGACTGCCGTGGGGGCGTGGTGACTGGGCGTGGTGAAAACCACCTCAGTGTCGGCGGGCACCCGGTCGGGGTCCAGGCCCGCGTTATCCACCGGCAAAGGTCGACGGATACACCCCGCCTGGCGCAGGATTTCCCGCAGACCCGGGTAGCCGGGGTCTTCGTAGGCGGCGGTCTTGCCGCGAGTCAAAAGAAGCTGCGCCACCATCCAAAGCGCGTTTTGCGCCCCCACGGTCAGCAAAATTTGGCTTGGCGCCGCATGAATGCCCCGGCGCGGTAGGGTGTGGCGCGCGATGAAATCAATTAGCCTTGGGTCATCCTCTTCGGCGTAGTCCGAAGTCAGGCTGTCAAATTCCCGCCGCCCTAGCGCTTGATGGGCGCACAGACGCCAGTTTGCATGGGAAAAAAGCCGCGGGTCCGCTTGGCCATATACAAAGGGATAGGGATAGTCTTGCCAGTTGAACTTTTTCGGGACAAGTCGCGCGTCCGAAAAGCGCCGCGTCAACTTTGGCGTCCAGTCGACTGATGACTCAGACTGTACTGCTGGCGTCGCGGCGGAGGTTTCAAGTTGGGCCGATGGGGCATTTTTGGCTACAAAAAACCCCGAGCGAGCACGGGTGGCCAGGTAGCCGTCAGCCACAAGCTCTTGATACGACAGCGTCACAGTGATGCGACTTATCCCCAGGTGCGCAGCAAGCTTGCGCGACGAAGGCAACCGCTCGCCGGGGCGAAAGCGTCGCGACAGGATGGCAGAGGCCACCATCTGACGGATCTGCGCCTGGAGCGTCGTGTCCGCGCCCTGGTCGAGAAAAAATAGATCGACAGAAAGCGTCATAGTGGCGGTGTATTTGGACCTAGTATGCGGGGCAAGTGGACCTAAACGCGCGGGGGTCAGAGCTGCTCAAACCGCGACCGGTCGCCGTCGTGGTTAAAGAAAGGGACCGGGTGGTCATCATCGGGATGATCAAGCCGGTTTTGCACCTCTGCCAGAACAACCTCAGTGATAAAAGGCAGGTCGAATTTGCGGCTTTCCCGCAGCGGCACCCATTGAAGGTGCGCCAGTTCATCCTGGGCCCGGGAAAAGTCGTCAGGGTCGCCATCAATCAGGTCGGCCCGGCCCATAAAGAACCGTGCATCGAACCTTCGTGGGCGTCCAGGTGGGGTGATAGCCCGAAAAATATATGTCAGCCCACTGGCGTCCGGGCGGTAGCCACGGGCGAAAAAGTCGCGCCATCCTGGGGTAGGGGATGTGGGTTTTTCATCTGGGCGGGCCATTTGCGCCAAGGGATGGCCGGTTTCTTCCCAAACCTCACGGATGGCCGCGGCCAAAAGCGCCTGCGCGGCGGCAGTGTCGGCGCCTGTGGCAAGGCGGGTCAGGCACCGCTGGGCTGGCAAACCGGCCAGCGGAACACCGGCATCATCGGCATCAAGCCCGCCGCCGGGGAACACAAACTTGTTAGGCATAAATACAGCCTTTTTGCCGCGTTGGCCCATCAAAACCGCGGGGCCAACTGGGGTGTCGCGCACCAGAACAACGGTCGCGGCGTCTTTGATAGGGATATCTTGCATAGCGCCTTTATGGAGGCGCGGGCCGCCCAGTGTCGAGCGGTCTTTGCGAGCCTTACTCCGCCGGAGATCGGGCTTTGGCTTCCTTTCCGAAACCGTGCATCCTTTTGGACCATTGGATAGCTACAATCGTTCCCTTGACCCGCGGCAGCATCCAAAGTGCAAGCGCGACAAAGGCTACTGAAAAGCCGACCCCCAGGATCAGCGGTTGCGGCCGCCAAAGTTCAAAGACCAACAGCATAAGCGGCGCCAGGATATGGCCGCAGACAAGCATGACCACCCAGGCGGGGCCGTCATCGGCACGATGGTGGTGGAGCGCTTCATTGCAGACCTCGCAATTGTCGCGGACGGTCAAATAGCCGCGCATCATCGGGCCTGCCCCGCAGTTCGGGCACCGCCGTCGCCATCCGCGCAGCATCGCTTCCCGCGTCGACCGATCGTCGGGCGCGGTTTCGCTGTGAAGTTGAAGGTTGCGAGTGTGGTCAGCCATTGGGCGTAGGTACTGCACACACCTGTCACAAATCAGTGTGGCAGGCTGTCTTGCGTCGGGTTGTCGCGATACCCTTGGCGATTTTGCGACGGAAACGCGGACGCCGGGCGTAGGAAGGGAACAAAACCAGCGCCGACGGGGCGCGTTAAACAGGAGAAATCCGATGAAAACCACACTGAACTTGGCTTTGGCAGGATTGGCCGCTGCGATGATGGTCGGGGCTGCGCCCGCTTCCGCCCAGGGCAAGGGAGCGATGAATTTCGACCGCATGGACGCCGGCGGAGATGGGTTCATTACCCGTGCCGAGATCGACGCCAGCGCGGCAGAAAGGTTCGCCCGGGCGGATACAAACGGCGATGGCGGGCTTGACGCCGACGAAATTCGTGCCGCGCGCGAGGCGCGCCGCAAAGCCCGCGCGGAGCGCGTCTTTGCACGGCTCGATGTGAATGGCGATGGTCTTCTTCAGGCCGAAGAGGTGGCGCGCCGCGGCAACGGTCGGTTTTTTGATCGCGCCGATGCAGACAGCGATGGACGCATCTCCAAGGCCGAAGCGGAAGCTATGCGCGCTAAGCGTCGCAGCCGCGCCGCGGGCGCCGACTAAGGCCTTGGTGCCTACCCGCGCAATGGATGCCTTTGGCGCCCTTGCCGGAGGTTGATGCGGGACGTAACGGTCACGGGGTGAGCATGCCTTTCGACACTGATGCCCAGGTCAGCGATGACGCGCTGATGGTGCTTTTTGCCAACGGCGATGGCCAGGCGGCCGAAGTGCTGGCCTGGCGGCACACCCCGCGGGTTCTGGCGCTGGCGCGCCGTATGCTGTCGGACATGGCAGAGGCCGAAGACGTTGCGCAAGAAGCTCTGATGCGGCTTTGGAAGATCGCCCCCGACTGGCGCGCGGGAGAGGCTAAGGTGTCGACCTGGCTATACCGGGTAACCGCAAACCTCTGTACAGATCGACTCCGCCGGCGGCGAACGACAGACCTAGATGCGGTACCCGAACAGATGGACGACGCCCCCTCTGCCGAGGTCCGCTTGATGACTGCGGACCGAGCGGCGGCACTTCAGGGGGCGCTTGCCCGCCTGCCAGAGCGCCAGCGCCTGGCGGTGTCCTTGCGCTTTTTGTCGGACCTACCTAATCCCGAAGTGGCTGATATCATGGGGGTGTCGGTGGATGCGGTGGAAAGCCTTTTGGCGCGCGGTAAGCGGGCGCTGGCGACGGCTCTTGCGGGCCGCCGCGACGAATTGGGATTGTAACAGAATGGCCGATAAAGAACGTGACCTTGACGACCGTGACCTAGCCGCACTTTTTGATGCCGCGCAGACCGATGATCCGGTGCCGAGCGCGGCGCTAATGGCGCGCATTGCCGCTGATGCTTTGGGGGCACAAGCGGGTCGTGCCGTGCCCCCAGCTCTCCCGTTGCGCGATCCGCTTTGGACGCGCATCAACCGAGCGCTGGGTGGCTGGCAGGCGCTTGGGACACTCACAACCGCTACGGCGGTGGGCGTGGTGATCGGCATATCGGGCGCCGAGGACCTAGCTGTTTATGTCCCAGGCGTCAGCGTGGAGGCCCCCCTGTCCCTGGGCGCCTACGACAGCCTATTTGATGAAACCCTGGAACCGGAGGGCTAGGCAATGTCCGATCAACCGACGCCAAAGCGGCGCAGATTTCCCTGGGGTCGGGTGGTCTTGTTGGTGTCGCTGGCCTTAAATTTTTTGGTCATCGGCGTGGTGGTTGGGGTGCTTGCAGGCATTTTGCCAGACCGTGGGCCCCGGGGTGGCGCACGCCATCTCGACCGCGTGTCTATGGGACTTGGACCCTATATTCAGGCCCTTCCGGCGGGGGCCCAAGAAACCGTCAAAGCCGCAGGCGGGGGGTTTGACCGCGACGCGCGGCGGGCGCGCATCAGCGCCCTGCGGAACCAGCGGCGCACTGTGGTTCGGCTTTTACGCGCAAGTCCGTTCGATCCGGAGGCTCTGCGCGCGGCGTTGGCGGACCAGCGTAGTAGGGCTTTCGCCACCACCCCTGCCGTGCAGGAGGCGTTTGTGGT
Organism: Pseudomonadota bacterium; assembly: GCA_039026255.1. Classification (GTDB taxonomy): domain Bacteria; phylum Pseudomonadota; class Alphaproteobacteria; order Rhodobacterales; family Rhodobacteraceae; genus Amylibacter. Next base: position 9,860 of record JBCCMR010000023.1, on the reverse strand, counting down.
GGCCTTTACAGCGCTTACCTCGGAAGAACGGGCCGCCGTGCTTGAGCGTGCGCAAGAATTCCGCAAAGCCCGGGGTAAAAGCAAGGGCAACCGCGGGCCCTAGGCCGGTCGTTCACGCGGCGGCGGCGGAATAAGTTACCCGGTTCCGGCCTGCGTGTTTGGCGGCGTAAAGGGCGCGGTCAGCGGCCTTGATCAATTGCTCGGGCGCGGCGCCCGCACCCGCCTTTGCCTGGGATACCCCGATTGACACCGAAACCCCCAGGGAAAGCCCTTCGTTGGCACCAAATACTGCGCCTGCCACGGCAGACCGTAAGCGTTCTGCGACCCGCTGTGTGCGTTTTGGCTGGGCGTCGTCGCTGCGGGCGGGGTCGCTGAGCACGACAATAAATTCTTCCCCGCCCATGCGCGCCAAAAGATCGCCACTGCGAAGCGACCGGCGCAGGCGTCCGGCCACTTCGGCCAGGACGCTATCACCGGCGCCGTGGCCGTAGGTGTCGTTGATGGCTTTGAAATTATCGATGTCGAGCATCATAACGCTGACGCGCCGGTCGCCGTCCCGGTCGGTGAGCGCCCTGGTCAAGAAGTCCTGGGCGTAGCGGCGGTTGTAGAGCCCGGTAAGCGGATCGGTCATCGCCGCGCGAAGCCCCGCGGATAGAAGCGCATCCATCCGATCTTCCGCTTGGCGTTGGCGGGCTATGCGCCGCAGCCGTACCGCCAGTTCTGCCGCGCAGACTTCCCCTTGGGCCACGTCGCTGGCGCCGAGTTCTAGCGCCTTTTGCGTGCGTTGCGCGGCACCTGGGGTGGCCGTTGCCCGGTAAAGAAGCGGCGCGCGGATGCCCGGTGCTGTGGCCAAGGCCGCAACCCGGCGCAAGGCTGCTTCGGCCCCAAGCGCCGCCTCGTCGATAAGCGTGATGTCGGCCCGGTGGGGCAGGGCAGGGGGGTCATTTAAAAACACCACGCGCGCGAAATCTTGCCTGAGAGCTTCGCAAAGCGCCGCCTTGCGCGGCGCGCTCAGCCCCCCGTGGCGCGCGTCGATGAGGACAGTCTGCCCCCCGGCAGGCAGGAAAGCAGAGCCGTCTTCGGCAAAGCCCATCTGCGAAAAGATGCGCTGTCGTGCGCGCATCGCGTCGATTTTCTCTTTACTGCGTACCAGCCCGTTTACCCGCTGGGTCACCACTTGTCGGTCTTCGCCATAGTCCAGCACATCGTCTGCCTGAACCCGGTGGCAGGTGTCCCATGCCGCAGCATCAGGGGTTTCGCACATCAGGATTACCGGCACATGGGCCCGCCCGGGCCCGCTCCGGATGCGGGCGATCTGCCCGAAGTTAGCCGCCTGGCCCGCCGCCATCGACAAAAGCACCGCGTCCGGGGTGCGCGCCAATAATGCAGGGACAAGCCCCGCGTCATCAGCCAGCGCATCCACATCAAAAAAATCCTGTTTGAGCTGTGTTGTCAGCATCACCCTGTGGGTCAGGTTGGGGTCGACAACAAGAACGTGTCCCGGCATGGGTGTCTCCGCTTTACCTGAATGGTGATCTCGAACTGCTTGAGGACAGGACACCGCAAAGAGGTTAAGGAAGTATTTAATAAATGCGGACACTTTGCGGAAAAATGAGAGGGATGGCGCGATGAGCCCCGATGCGGCGGCTGCTGTGGCGCTCCAAGCCCTGGGTTGGATCGTGGGTGAAGAAGACCTGCGGCAAGTTTTCCTGGGCGCATCGGGCGCCACACTCGAAAGCCTGCGCGCCGGTGCAGCAGACGCGGAATTGCAAGCGGCCGTTCTAGATTTTCTTTTGATGGATGACGCCTGGGTCATGCGGTTTTGCGATGACCACGGTCTACCCTACGACGCACCCAGCCGGGCGCTGGCGTCTTTGCCCGGTCAGGCCTTGCCACACTGGACCTAAGGGCCGCAGCCTAATGGGCGTTTGCGGCGGGTATCATGCCCTTAGCGGCGGCCAACTCGCGCATACGGTCTTGGAGTTTTTCAAAGGCGCGTACTTCGATCTGGCGGATACGTTCCCGGCTGACGCTGTAGACGCCCGACAGGTCCTCGAGTGTGACGGCAGGCTCTGTCAAACGACGCTTTGCGAGAATATCCTTTTCGCGGTCGTTAAGTACGTCCATGGCCTCCACCATCATATCGCGGCGGATTTGCATTTCATCGCTTTCAGCAAAGGCGTTTGCCTGGTCGGCGTCTTCGTCCTCAAGCCAGTCTTGCCATTCGGCACTGCCTTCACCATCGTCGCCGCCGATGCGGGCATTGAGCGACGCATCACCCCCCGACATGCGCCGGTTCATGGAGATCACTTCGTCTTCGGTGACGTTTAGGTCATGGGCAATGCGCGCCACGTTTTCTGGACGCAGGTCCCCTTCTTCCATGGCGCCGATCCGGTTTTTCGCCTTGCGCAGATTGAAAAAGAGCTTCTTTTGCGCGCTGGTCGTGCCCATCTTTACGAGGCTCCAGGACCGCAGAATGTACTCCTGTATCGAGGCCCTAATCCACCACATGGCATAGGTCGCCAGGCGAAACCCTTTTTCCGGTTCAAAGCGTTTCACCGCCTGCATGAGCCCTACGTTTGCTTCGGACATGACCTCGGCGGTGGGCAGGCCGTAACCCCGGTAGCCCATGGCGATCTTAGCAGCCAGCCGCAGGTGCGACGTGACAAGCTTATGGGCGGCCTCGGTGTCGCCGTGGTCCTGCCATGCCTTGCCCAGCATGTATTCTTCGTCTGGCTCCAGCATGGGGAACTTGCGGATTTCAGACATGTACCGGTTAAGCCCTTGCTCCGGGCTGGGTGCTGGCAGGTTGGAATAGCCCATGGGTCCTTACTTTTATGTTGCACTGAATATGTGTGTTTGCCCCGCGTCCATTACAAGTGCCTCGCGGCGTTGGCGCATATGGCTTGGGGCGTGTCCGGGCATTAGGCTCCTCGGGCAGAAAGCGCGCTTTCAAGGGTCCTAAGGTCGTCAGGGAGCGGGGCGTCGAAGCTTAGGTGCGCCCGGGTGCGTGGATGGACAAAGCCCAGATGTCCTGCGTGCAGCGCCTGGCGTGGAAAACTCCGCACAACCTCAGCGGCCCAAGGGGCCAGCGCCGCTGTAGCCACGCGGCCACCGCCATAAGATGGGTCGCCGATTAATCCGTGACCTAGGTAGGCGGCGTGCACCCGGATCTGGTGGGTGCGGCCGGTTTCTAAGTGGCAAGTGATGCGCGCGGCGCTCGTGAACGCCTGCTCTGTGCGCAGGTGTGTGACCGCATGGCGCCCGGCCGTCGTTACGGCCATGCGTTTGCGGTCGCCCGGGTGCCGGGCGATGAAGGTGGTCACGGAGACAGTGCCGTCGGCACCCGCGCGCACGCCCCTAAGGCCCAAGATACGCGCGTCCCCGGGGGACGGGATGCCCCGGCAAAAGGCCACATATCGGCGCGCAACCGTATGGGCGGCAAACTGCGCCGCAAGTCCTTGGTGGGCAGCGTCAGTTTTGGCCACGACCAAAAGGCCCGATGTATCCTTGTCGATGCGGTGCACGATGCCCGGGCGTACCGCTGCGCTCCCTGTGGCCAGCCCTGTGCCACAGTGATGCAAAAGTCCGTTCACCAGCGTGCCGCGCGGAGTTCCGGGCGCCGGGTGGACCACAAGACCCGCAGGCTTATCGACCACGATGACGTCTTCGTCTTCGTACACGATTGAGAGTGTCATTGGCTCTGGCGCGGCAGTCATCGGCTCAGTTGGGGGAAGCGCAATTACATAGGCGCCGGAACGCGGGCTGTCTTTTGGGGCCACCGGGGCGCCGCTATAGGTGACGGCGCCTGCTTCCAGAAGGCGGGCAATGCGGCTTCGGGACAGCCCCGCATCGGGTGGCGCCGCCTTGGCGAGTGCTTTATCCAGGCGACGCGCAGGGTTGTCGCCCAGCGTTACAATGAGCGGCTCCGGGGGAGTGATGTCCGAAAACGATGCGGAGGAGGCGGTGTCTGAACCGGCCAATTTGCGGCTCCTGCGGCGGCTGGTGACGGTGCTTACGGCGGTGATGATCCTGGGTCTTCTAGCGGTGGTGGTGACGTTTGTCATGCGCTTCCCAACGCCAGGTCAGGTGGCTGTGCCGGAGGGGCTCGCGCTGCCTGCTGGGGTAACGGTGGCCGCCTACACCCAGGGGCCCGACTGGGCCGCTGTGGTGACGGACGATGGTCGCATTTTGATTTTTCACAATGATGGGCGTCTGCGCCAAGAGGTGCGCATCGAGCCGGTTGCCCAGTAGCGGGCAGGCCCTGCCGCCTATCGCGGGGCTAAGAATGCAAACGCGCGGCCAATAGGGCCGCACGCCTGTTAGCGGGGTCTGTGCCAGGGCACTGGTCCCAAGGTTTCCACCCCTTTGAGGTAATCGCCTGCGGTGCCAGGCACCCGGGCTGTTTCGGACCTAGTAGTCGTAGAAGACGAAATCGCCGCCCGACAGGTCTAGCAAGTCTGTGTTTGTAAGTGTCACCTTTGCGTCGTTCTTTTCGATCACCACGTCGGAGCCCACCTGGGTAGTGTGCGAAGCAAAGTCGGCGAAATCGTCGAAGAGATCACCGTAGAACCAATAGCGGTCTTCGCCGGTGGTGTAATCGGTCACGGTGGTGTCGTAGTCCACGGTGTTGAAGACGAACCGGTCGCGCGCGTCGCCGCCTTCGATGGTTTGCGAGCCGCCGAGAATATCGAACTTGTCGCGTCCGTTGCCACCGTAGGCTTGGTCGTTGCCGAAGCGGAAGGTGATGCTGTCGCGCCCGGTGCCGCCCACGTAGTAATCGTCGCCGGTGTCGTCGCGGATCTGGTCTCCGCCGCCGCCGCCGTAGATGGTGTCGTTGCCGTCATCGCCGTTGAGCGCGTCCCGCCGGTCGTTGCCGTAGATGATGTCGTCGCCCGAGAAGCCCGCGATTTTGTCGTTGCCGTTGCCGCCGCGGATGGTCTCACCCCCGGCGCTGCCGGTGATATCGTCGGCGTAGTTTGTGCCGATAAATTCCTCGATATTCGCGAAGGTGTCGCCAGCGGCTGAGCCGTTAGCCACGCCGCTGTCAGCGAAAAGCCGCAGGAAGAGCGCCGAGGACGCGGTCGAGAAGTCCATGGTGTCGTGGCCTTCACCGCCATCGTGGAAGTCGCCGGAGGAAGACACGAAGAATCTGTCGTTGCCGTCGCCGCCGAACATGCTGTCGACACCTGCGCCGCCGTAAAAAGAGTCCGCGCGGTCGCCGCCGTACATCAGGTCATCGCCCGAGCCGCCGTAGAGGTCGTCTTGCCCGTCGTCGCCGTTGAGCGTGTCCGCGCCGCCGTCGCCGATGATGATGTCGTTGTCGTTGCCGCCGTAAATTTCGTCCGCGTTCGCACCACCGTCGATATAGTCGGCACCGCTTTGGCCAAGGATCGTGTCTTCTCCGTCTTCGCCGTAAAGGGAGTCGCCCTCGTTGCCGCCGTCGATAAGGTCGTTACCGGTGCCGCCGTAGATTTCATCCACGCCTGTGTTGCCGAACAGGTTGTCAGCACCGCCCAGGCCGTTGATGGTGTCGTCCGAGCTAGTGCCCGAAAGGTTGTCGCTGCTGCTGCCGCCGTTGAGAATCGCCATGCCTCTGATCCATTTCCCTACTTGAGTTTGCCGCGGCCAGTTGGTGCTCCGCGGCTCGTGGAGGTTGTGTAGAAGTTAAATGCGACCCGAATGTGACCGCCGCAAAAAGGTCACATTCCCAGGGGTTGCTATGGCCTTTGTGCCGCATGTGCCGGCAGCGAACGTCACCACTGGCAAAAGAAAGCACCCCGCCTGGTTGGGGCGGGGTGCCATTTGGGGGCGCTTGGGCCTCAGTAGTCGACGAAGAAGAAATCGCCGCCGGACAGGTCTATCAAATCGGTGTCCAAAAGCGTGACCTTCGCCGTGTTCTTTTGGATGACGACGTCATCGCCCACCTGGGTTGTATGAGCCGCCATATCGGCGAAATCGTCGAAAAGGTCGGCATAAAAGCGGAACCGGTCCACGCCTGCGTCGTAGTCAGTGACGGTGGTATCGTAGTCGGTGGTGTGGAAAACAAAGCTGTCGCGGGCGTCGCCCCCGGTTAGGCTTTGCGAACCGCCGAGCACGTCGAACCGGTCGCGCCCGGCGCCGCCCGAGGCCACGTCATTGCCGAATCGGAAGTTCAGCACATCACGGCCCGCGCCGCCGAAATAGACATCGTCGCCGTAGTCGTCGCGGATGTTGTCCCCGCCCGAGCCACCGTAGACCGTGTCGTCGCCTGCGTCCCCGTAGAGGGCGTCGCGCTTGTCGTTGCCGTAGATCACATCGTTGCCGGAAAAGCCTGCGATCTTATCGATGCCGTTGCCGCCGCGGATGGTTTCACCCGCTGCGCTGCCTACGATGTCATCGCTGAAATTACTTCCTTGGTAGACTTCAATGCTGTCGTAGCTGTCGCCGACGCTGGCCCCTTGGCTGACCCCGTTGTCGGAGAAAAGCCGCAGGTACACCGCCTGGCCGGCATTTTCATAGCTGACGGTATCTTGGCCGTCCCCACCGTAAAATGCGTCTGCCCCGGCCGAAAAATGGAAAGTGTCGTTACCAGCCTCGCCAAGCATCACATCGGCGCCAGCGCCCCCGTAAAAGCTGTCGGCGTCGTTGCCGCCGGCCATAGTGTCATCGCCCAGCCCGCCGTAGAAAATGTCAAAGCCCGCGGCACCGTAGAGATCGTCGTCGCCACCTCCGCCGTCGAGCACGTCGTTGCCGCTTTCGCCGTTCATCAGGTCTGCGTTGTCGCCGCCGTAGAGATCGTCGTTGCCATTGCCGCCGCTTATAGAGTCGGTGCCTGCGCCGCCGAATGCCGTGTCGTCATTGTTACCGCCGATCAGCCGATCATTGCCGGCCTCACCCACCAACGTATCATTGCCATTGCCACCCCAGGCGGTGTCGTTGTTATCTCCGCCGTTCAAAAAGTCGTTGCCGTTGTCGCCCCAAATGCGGTCGACGCCCGCGCCGCCCCAGGCAAAGTCCGCGCCTTCGCCACCGTAGAGCCGGTCATTGCTATTTTCGCCGAAGAGGCTGTCGTCGTGGTCGCCGCCCCAGAGGTGGTCGTTGCCGTGGCCGCCAAAAAGCGTGTCGCCCATGTCAGCTCCATAGAGCCGGTCTGACCCGGAAAGCCCGCTCAGGCGGTCCGCGCCGCCGTGGCCGTAGATGGTGTCGGAACTACCTGTTCCGGAAATTGTGTCGCCGCTTGCGCCGCCGTTGAGGACTGCCATGGTCTTTCCCTCCGAACTCGTCACTGGACGCGGCAAGTTTGCCTCTGGCCGCGCTGGGTCCGGGGGATACGCGTCAAATCTGACGCAACTTCGTTACAAATGTGGTGGCCGTAAAATAGCCCTAATTGCTTGCCCCTGCGTGGCTTTAGGGTCGCAGGGGCACGCGCGTATCAGGATTCGTCAGTCTTCCATGGCTTCGAGTTCGTCGATGAAGCGTTCGATCAGGCTGAGCCCTTTGTCCCAGAAAGCCGGGTCCGAAGCGTCAAGGCCGAAGGGGGCTAAAAGCTCCGAATGGTGTTGCGATCCGCCTGCGCGCAGCATGGCAAAGTACTTGTCCTGGAAGTCCGGATCGCCGTCTTCGTAAACCGCGTAAAGCGCGTTTACCAGCCCGTCGCCGAAGGCGTATGCGTAGACGTAAAAGGGCGAGTGAATGAAGTGCGGGATGTAGGACCAAAACGTCTCGTAGCCGTCCATAAATTCGAACGCAGGGCCCAGGCTTTCGCCCTGGACGCTCATCCAGATGGCGTTGATGTCGTCCGGCGTCAGTTCCCCCGCGCGCCGCGCGTCGTGGAGTTTGCATTCGAAGTCATAGAAGGCGATTTGGCGGATGACCGTGTTGATCATGTCTTCCACCTTGCCCGCCAAAAGCCGTTTGCGTGCGGCTTTGTCGGGGACCGCGTCCAGTAGCTGTTGGAAAGTCAGCATTTCGCCGAAGACCGACGCCGTTTCAGCGAGCGTCAGCGGCGTTGACGACAAAAGCTCCCCTTGGTCCGCGGCCAGCCGCTGGTGGACGCCATGGCCCAATTCGTGGGCCAGGGTCATAACATCGCGCTGCTTGCCCAGGTAGTTCAGCATCACATAGGGGTGGGCGTCGACTACGGTCGGGTGCGCGAAGGCCCCGGGCGCTTTGCCCGGCTTCACCGGCGCATCGATCCAGCCCTCGGTAAAGAAGGGTGCCGCCAGATCGGCCATTTTCGGGTCGAACCCCGCGTAGGCGTCCATCACGGTCCGGGTGGCCTGGTCCCAGGGGATCGTCGCCTCATCGCTGCCGGGCAAAGGCGCGTTGCGGTCCCAGATCTGGAGTGTTTCGAGCCCCATCCACTTTGCCTTAAGCTGGTAGTAGCGGTGCGACAGGCGCGGGTAGGCGGCCACCACAGCGTTGCGCAGGGCCTCGACCACCTCGGGTTCGACATCGTTCGACAGGTGCCGCGCGGCCTGCGGACTGGGCAGCTTGCGCCAGCGGTCCTCTACCTCTTTTTCCTTGGCGAGCGTATTTGTGACGCGCGCGAAAAGCGTGATTTTCTGGCCCAGCGTCTTGGCGAAAGCCCGGGCCGCCTCTTCGCGGGTGGCGCGGTCGGGGTCGGACAGAAGGTTGGCGCAGGCTTCCAGGTTCAGCGTTTCGCCGCCGACCTCAAAGCTTAGCGACGCGGCGGTTTCGTCGAAGAGCCGGTTCCAGGCGGTGGACCCCACCACGGACTGATCGTGCAGGAATTTTTCAAGTTCATCCGACAGCTGATGGGGCCGCATGGTGCGCATGCGCCGCAACACCGGGGCGTAGCGGGCCAGGTCCGCGTTCTGCGCCAAAAGCCCGTCCAGGTGGTCGTCGGGTAGGCGGTTCATTTCTAGGCTGAAGAACACCAGGGGCGTCGAAAGGTCGGTGATACGCCCCTGCATGTCCGAGATGAACTTCGCGCGCCCGGCATCGGCGGTATTCTGGTAGTAGGAGAGCCCCGCGAAGGACATGATGCGCCCGGACACGGATTGGATACGCTCGTAGCGTTCGATGCAGCGGAGCATGCCGGCGGCGTCGAGCGTGGCAAGCTTGCCTTCGTAATTTGCCGCAAAGGCCGCGCATTCGCTGTCAAGCCAGTCCAGGTCGCGGGTAATCTCGGGGCCGTCCGCTGTGGGGTAAAGGTGGGTTAGGTCCCATTCAGGTAAATCTCCCAAGGGGGCAGCGGCGGCGGGGTCGCGGGCGTCGAAGGTGCGCATGGGTCTCGGGCCTTTTTCCGTGGTTTCACTTGACATAAGTCTGCGGCACGCCTGCGCAAACCCTTTTGCCTTAGGAAATCGAAGTGCCGCGCCCGGCGCCTAAAGCGCGCGCAGGATGGCCCGGCAACCGTGGAGCGCGGCCGCGTCGTCGGCCATCAGTGCAAGCGGTATGTCCCGAAGCGACACGCCCGCCCGCCCCTGCGGCAGCGCCGCCAGGAACGCGTCGCGCCGCGGCCCGACCAAAAGCGCCCGCGCGACCGATCCGTTCAGCACCAGCCCGCCTTCGGGCCAGTAGGCAAAGGCAACTTCTGCCACAAGCGTTGCCAGGGCTGGGATCAGCGTCGCCGCGGGCTCCGGCCGGTCGGGGGCCAAAAGGTAGAGAGGTAGACAACTGTTATGACAGCACCTAGGCTGCCATTGACTAAGTCACACTGTCGGCTTGCTCGATAGAGCTGACACTGCGGTACTGGAGAGGCAAGAAAATGGGTGCAATAGTGCTAGTAAAAACTTATATTATATGATTCGTGGAAGGCTGTACAAACTGAATTAATGGGCAAGACAATGATTGTGATTGAAACAAATGTACGCAGTGTTGGGGTAATAGTATCCCAACAGTATGAATGAATG
>JBCCMR010000022.1:0-16485 GCA_039026255.1 Pseudomonadota bacterium | reverse complement strand
CTGCGGTTCCCGCAGGAATTTCCTTCGGTGCTGGCGCTTTCTTCGATCATTATCGTGGGGTCCTTTGTTCTTGTGGCCCTGTCGCTTTGGATTAACCGCGAAACCCAGGTTGGCCTGAAGGAAGGAGCCAAACCATGACAAGCGACGCCTATATCTCGATCCGCAATGTCACCAAACGCTTCGGCGGCTTCACGGCGGTCGACAATGTCGACCTAGATATCGGCCACGGCGAGTTCTTTTCGCTGTTGGGGTCTTCGGGTTGCGGGAAGACCACGCTTTTGCGGATGCTCGCTGGGTTTGAAAACCCGACCCAGGGCGACATTTTGATTGACGGCCAGCCCATGGCCGGGGTGCCGCCGCATCTGCGGCCCACAAACATGGTCTTTCAGTCCTACGCCATTTTTCCCCATCTCAATGTGCGGGACAACATCGCCTACGGGCTGCGCAAGCGCGGGCTGCCTCGGGCGGAGCGCTATAAGATGGTCGACGAAATGCTCAATCTGATCAAGCTGCCCGGCTACGGCGACCGCAAGGCAAATGAGCTTTCCGGCGGGCAGCGCCAGCGCATTGCCCTGGCGCGGGCGCTGATTTTGCGGCCGAAGGTGCTCTTGCTCGACGAACCGCTCGGTGCGCTCGACAAGCAGTTGCGCGAACAGATGCAGATTGAGTTGCGCGCGCTGCAGCGCACCGTGGGGATCACCTTTGTCTTCGTCACCCATGACCAGGAAGAAGCGCTCACGCTGTCGGACCGCATCGCGGTCATGAGCGAGGGCCGCGTGCTGCAACTTGACACTCCCACCGGGCTTTACGAGGCGCCTTGGAACCGCAAAGTGGCGTCCTTCATTGGGTCCATGAATTTCTTCGACGGCAAGGTCCTTGAAGAAACCGAAAAAAGCATTGTTGTGGATGTAGCCGCCTTAGGCCGCCAGACCGCGCCGCGCCGGGACCGGAGTTTTGAACCTGGTCAGCCTGTGCAGATTGCCATTCGCCCCGAAAAGCTGCGCATATCGGACGATGATCCGGTGGGCGCGCGCTCAAAGGTGCAGGGGACGTTGGAAAACTCAGTCTACCTGGGTGAGCGCAGCCATTTTTACGTCTCGCTCGCTGGGCGCGAAGGCCCCTTGGCAGTGTCCGAGCAAAACTACTACCGTGTACAGCCCGGCGATCTGGAAACCGGCCCCGTCTGGCTCCATTGGGAAGACGAAGCGCTCGTGGTGCTGGCCAACGACTAGGCACTGACAAAAGTATCAAAAGACCGCGATGACCGCCTCCAGCCCTCATCGAAGACTAGTATCAAAATTTATCGATACGCCCCGAAGATCAAAAGGATAAGGCTCCATGGCGCACCCCGCCAAAAAAACCCGAAAAGACTCAGCGTCTGAAAAACCGCGGCGAGTGGCCTCCAAAGAAGAGCGGCGCAGCCAACTGATCCGGGCCACTATCCAATCCATCGCCATCCATGGCATCGCCGGGACCACCATGGGCACGGTCACAGGCTTTGCCGGGCTTTCGATGGGCATCGTGAACTTCCATTTCGACAGCAAGGAAAACCTCTTCCAGGAGACTTTGCGCCACCTGGCGGCGGAACATCGCGATCAGTGGCAGTCGGCCATCGACGACCCCAGTCTGAGCCCAGCGCAAAAGCTGTGGGCCATGGTCGAAGCGGAGTTTGACCCCGTCATCTCCGGACGCGAGCGCCTAGCGGTCTGGTCTGCGTTTTACGGAGAGGCGGGCTACCGCGCCCATTACCGGCGCATCATGACCGATATCGACGGGGAGCGCTGGGACACCATATGCGATCTGGCGCGAAAAATCCCTGGCCCCGCTTGGTCGCCTGAAGCTGTGGCCGACACGATTGAGGCTCTTTTTGATGGGTTTTGTCTACACATCCAGATCTACCCTGACGATATGACCTCGGCCCGGGCGCTTGACCGGGTGCGTGCCTATCTCGACGGGGTCTTTCCAGGCCAGTTCCCCGCTGAAATGGCGGCCCGCGATGGCCAGGCGCTCCAGCCATCTGCGCCCGAAGCCGCCAACGCCAACGCCGCTGCCAGCCCGCCCGCCGCTACAGCCAAGACCGGCACCGCGTCCAAAGGATAAGCCCATGCCCCGCGACCCGCGCTACGATCCGCTTTTCGAACCTATCAAGATCGGCCCAGTGACCTCCAAAAACCGCTTCTACCAGGTGCCCCACTGCACTGGCATGGGTTGGCTGCGGCCGCGCATGGTGGCGGAAATGCGCGGGGTAAAAGCGGAAGGCGGCTGGGGCGTGGTGTGCACGGAATATAACAGTATCCACCACACATCCGACGACCTGCCGCACCCGTCGGCAAGTCTCTGGGATGACGGGGATATCCGCGCCCACCGGCTGATGACTGACAAGGTTCATGAACATGGGGCTCTGGCAGGGGCAGAGTTGTGGTACGGGGGCGCGCGCACGGCAAATCTGCTCACCCGGGAGGTGCCTATGGATATCGCCTCTATGCCGCACATGTCGGGCCAGCCCTACCAGACCCGCGCCATGGACAAAGACGACATCCGCAACCTGCGCCGCTGGCACCGCAATGCTGCCATTCGCGCCCGGGATGGGGGGTTCGACATCGTCTATGTCTACGCCACGCACACCTATTTGCTGTCGAATTTCCTTAACCCTCGCATCAACCAGCGGTCCGACGAATACGGCGGCAGCCTGGAAAACCGCGTGCGCCTGGTGCGCGAACTGATCGAAGAAACCAAAGACGCTGTGGGCGACCGCTGCGCCGTGGCGGTGCGCTTTGCCGCCGATGAAGAGATCGGCGAAGACGGAGTGCCCATCCACGGCGAACGGCGCGACATGTTCGCAATGCTCGCGGAACTGCCTGACCTTTGGGACATCAATATCGCCAACTATTCGGTTGAGATGGGCGTGTCCCGCTTCACGGCTGAGGCGGCGCTCGAACCCTATATGGATTTTGTGAAAGGCCAGACGTCAAAGCCGGTGGTGACTGTAGGGCGCTTTACCTCGCCCGACACGATGGTCAGCCAGATCAACCGCGGCATCACCGACTTCATCGGCGCCGCGCGTCCGTCTATCGCTGATCCGTTCCTGCCCAAAAAGATCGAAACCGGAAACCAGGACGACATCCGCGAGTGTATAGGCTGCAACGTCTGCTATTCCGGCGACAGCATCGGGGTTCCGATCCGCTGCACCCAAAACCCCACCATGGGTGAGGAGTGGCGCAAGGGCTGGCACCCGGAGGTGCTGCCCCCGAAATCGACCGAGGCCACGGTGCTGATCGTGGGCGCCGGTCCCGCCGGAATGGAGGCGGCACGGGCCCTGGGCAAACGCGGCTACCAGGTGATGCTTGCTGAGGCGGGCAAAGAATTGGGCGGGCGCATCACCCGGGAATGCGCCCTGCCGGGGCTAAGCGCCTACGCCCGCGTGCGCGACTACCGGGCCCAGCAAATACTGCAGATGCCCAACGTGGAGGTATTCTTCGACAGCCCGCTCGGCGCCGACGAGGTTCTTGAAGTGGGCGCCGATCATGTGGCGATTGCCACTGGTGCCATCTGGTCGCCCCAGCGCTGGACAGGTGAGGTGGCCGCGCCGGTGGCGGACGCGGGCGTCGAGGTGCTGACCGCCGACGACGTGATGGCCGGGCGCATGCCGCGCGGGCGAACGTTGGTTTACGACGAAGACGGCTATTACCTGGGCGGCGTTGTCGCCGAAGCGGTGCGCGCCACGGGGGTCGAGGTTGTGCTGGCGACACCCGATGACGCGGTGTCAAACTGGGCCGGCAAAACAAGCGAGCGGTGGCGTGTGCGCAGTCACCTGACAAAGCTCGGGGTCGAAATGCAACTGGCGCAGTCGCTCAGTTGGTTCGACGGATCGACGGCCACGCTCGCCTGCGCCTACACCGGGGCAGAGCGGGCATTTGATGTGCAAAGCGTCGTGATGGTGACCCACCGGGACCCTAAGGACGGGCTTTGGCATGACCTGCGCGCGCTCGGGCATGTGCCCTTCACGCTCAAAAGATTTGGCGATTGCGAGGCCCCGGCCATTGTGGCCGCTGCGGTCTATGCCGGTCACCGCTTCGCCCGCGAGCTGGAGGCCAATCCGATGCTCAAACACGACCGCATCGATGTTGGTCGCACCCCCGACGGCGCCCATCTTTTGGCGGAGGCGGGCTGATGGCAAGCGACATCTACCTGCGGACATTGACCGTCTACTACGAAGAGGAGGTCGAGGGGGAAGCCTATTTCCACGCCCTGGCGGAGCGACTGAGCGACCCGGACCAGGCGGCAAAGATGCGGCTTTTGGGGGATGTGGAAACCTACGCCGCCGAAGCTGTGCGCCCGCTGATCGACAAGTATGGCCTGACGCCCAAATCCGCGGCGGACCTGCAGGCCTCCGGCCGCGCCGCGGCCGCGGCCCAGGCGGCCGATTGGGATGCCGTCATCGGCGAATGGCGGCGAACGTTTCCGGGCTATATCGACGATTTCGAAGGGCTCAAGGCCATGGCCCCGCCAGAAGACTTGTCGCCGCTGAAGATACTCACCGACCACGAACACGCCGCCATTGCCTTTCTCGAGGCCGAGGTTGCGGGTCAGCCGGACCCCGCTGCGCCCTTGCGCCACTACCTGGCCACCGGAAGCGCGGTGGCCCCCGATGGTGGGTGGGCCGCGTTATGAGGCGCCTAGGTCTTTGGGCGGTGGGCGTGGCGGCTTTGGTGGTTGGCGCTGGCGCCTGGGCGGCCTGGCCCGAGCGGACTGCTATGCCTGTGGCAGAACCCGCCGCCTGCACCACCTGCGATGCGCGTCAGGCTGGGAAGGCGCGCTTGCGCAAAGCGCTTGCCGCACCGGACAACTGACCGGGCAGGGGACTGATCCATGGCGTTCAATACGCTTTTTTCGCCGCTCACCGTCGGCCGGACCGTGCTTAAAAACCGGATATTTTCCTCGGGGCACATGACCGTGATGCTACGCGACGGGCAGCCCACCGATCAGATGGTGGCCTATCACCAGGCGCGGGCTGAAGGTGGCGCGGCGCTCATTATCCTTGAAGCCGCCCGTGCCCATCCGAGCGGTGACAGCGGTCGCCCGGCTTTGCGCGCCTATGATGATGCCTGCATCGACGGCTATCGGCGCATCGGCGACGCCTGTCAGCCGGCGGGGGCGCGGGTCTTCGCGCAACTAACCCACCCGGGCCGCGAGATGGCTATGGCCGCAGACGGCAGCCGCGCGGTGGCCTATGCGCCCTCGGCCGTGCCGAACGAGCGCTTCCATGTGATGCCCCGCCCGCTGTCCGCGACGCTGATCGAGGATATCATCGCAGGCTTTGGCGCCGCAGCGGGGCGCATCGCCCGCGCCGGTCTCGACGGGGTCGAGGTTGTGGCGGCCCATGGGTACCTCTTGAGCCAGTTCCTGAACCCCAGGCTCAACCGTCGCGACGACGCTTGGGGTGGCGATGCTGACCGGCGGCTTGCATTTGTTCGCGAGGTCTTGGCGCAGACCCGTGCGGGACTGGGGCCCGGGCCGGTCCTGGGGTTGCGGATATCTGGGGACGAGAAAGAGTATGACGCGCTCAACCAGAGCGAAGTTGGCGCGATTGCGCAAGCGCTCGCCAAAGATGGAGTGTTGGACTACCTACACGTGACCGCGGGGAGTTCGGCCGGGCTTGCAGGTTCTACTCATATCGTGCCGCCTATGGCCTATGGGGCGGCCTATACAGCGCCCCTTGCCGCGGCAATCCGTGCGCGCGTGTCGATCCCGGTTTTTGTGGCCGGGCGCATCAACCAGCCCCAGGTGGCCGAGAC
The DNA here is from genome assembly GCA_039026255.1 of Pseudomonadota bacterium. GTDB lineage: Bacteria > Pseudomonadota > Alphaproteobacteria > Rhodobacterales > Rhodobacteraceae > Amylibacter. The sequence goes on along the minus strand of JBCCMR010000022.1, from coordinate 10,690 downwards.
GGTACTGGAAAGTGGGCAGGCGGATATGGTGGCCATGACCCGCGCACTGATCGCTGATCCCAAGATGCCACTCAAGGCAGAGGAGGGTTTAGCAGAAGATATCCGCGCTTGTGTGGCCTGCAATCAGGCGTGCATCGGGCATATGCTGACCGGCCACGCGATATCCTGCATTCAGCGGCCAGAAACCGGACGGGAAAGGGAATTTGGACATTTAGAGCCTGCCGCGCGGCCGAGGAAAGTCGCCGTTGTCGGCGCTGGCCCGGCCGGGATGAAAGCCGCCGCTGTCGCGGCGGCCCGGGGTCACCGGGTGACGCTCTATGAGGCCGAAGCGCAGCCTGGTGGGCAGGTCGCGCTTGCCCAAGCGCTGCCCGGGAGGGTGGAGTTCGGCGGGGTTACCACAAACCTGATGCGAGAGTTGGAGCGTACTGGCGTGGAATTGCGGTTCGGCAAACATGTGGTGGCCGATGACCTTTTGGGGGCTGACTCAGTGGTTTTGGCCACTGGCGCGCGGCCGTGGCGCCCGCCAGTCGAAGGGGCCGAGGACGGTCACATGGTTGACGCATGGGAGGTGCTGCGCGGGCAAGCCAATCCTGGCGGGCGTGTGGTTCTGGCCGATGGGCGCGCGGACTGGGTAGGGCTTGGCATGGCAGAGCATCTGGCGCGCGCCGGTTGTCATGTGCGCCTGGCTGTAAACGGGACAATGGCCGGGCAAAACGTTCCGCAATACACACGCGATGCAGCCCTGGGCACGCTTTTTCGGCTTGGCGTAGAGGTCGTGACCCATGCGCGGCTTTTTGGTCTCGACCGAGATAGCGCCTGGTTTCAGCACACCTTGACCGGTGAGGCGATTGAATTTGAGGCTGTGGATACGGTGGTGACAGCCCTTGGCCACGCTCCGGTAACCGACTTGGAGCAAGCGCTCAGCCCAATCGGCGAGCGGGTGCATCTGATCGGGGACTGCTTGGCGCCACGCACCGTGGAAGAGGCGGTTCTGGAAGGGCTAAGAGTGGGTGCCGCGCTTTGATTTGGGCCGCGTGTTTAAATAATCGGTAAATTTTGACGCGTCTTTTGCGACGCGTCTTTTCAAACGCGTCTCGGTTGACGCGTCGCCAAAGACGCGTCAGGTTTGTGAGTTTCTAAACTACTCCCAATGGGACCCGGCCCTTATAGGCGGCAGATTTATTTACCCTAACGCCATTTCAAACACCCGTTTCGAACGTTTTGATTTACATATAATCTGTCTCAAAGTATTGACAGTCAGCAGTTGTACAATCAGTCTTCGCCTGCCAGGGCCCTGCGCCACCAGCCGCCTAAGACAAACGGACCGCCCGGAAAGGACCCTGCCGATGGCTGCCCTGCTCGCTAAACCCGACCGCCTGCGCCCAACCCCGCTAGGGGATTTCCGCCATGCTCTGCGTCAATCCACAAGGTCGGAGCATAAAGCTCTCGACCACCGGCTTTCGAAGCTCGACATCACAACCCGCGAAGGGCTCGCTGAGTTTTGTGCGCTGCACTTGGCCTGTTTCGAACGCCTTTCCTTGCGCAGTGACCACGACCTGCTGCCGCCATTGATCACCGCTCTCATCGCGGACTTAGCGGCGCTTGGGGGTGCCGCCACGCGGCCAAACGCGGCGGACCCCGGAGTGCTCGATCCGCTGGCGGTCGCCTATATCGTGGACGGTTCCCGGCTTGGCACCCAGGTGCTGCGACACCGTTGGGCCGTCGCCACGGACAGCCAAGTGCGCGCCGCAGCGGCTTATTTTTCATTGCCCTTTGAAAAGACCCGCTGGCCTGCCACTTGTCAGGCGCTTTCTCGGGTGCCGGTCGGCTCTTTGCGGGCGCGGCGGATTGCTAATGATGCGCGGCGGCTTTTTGATATGTTCAACGCCGGCGCCCGACAGATCGCTTGATGGCGCTTGCAGGGTGTGAAACTGCCGCGTGATTGGGCAGACCCTTGGACAGCGCAGGCAGCATCCTGGGTGTCGCTGATAAATTTGACCGTTTGATAAAATTCCTTGCTTTTGGCTGCGTATCTGCCCCACCCTTCGGGTTGGGAGAATGCTCATGCGCGCACGCGACACCGCCGCCTCATCTGCCCACTTCGCACGTGTAGCCGCCGCCGAGGCAGCGGCAATCGCAGCGGAACTGGGCGCCCGGGATCTCAGGGGCCTTATGGCTGAAGCCGCCGAACGGCGTGACGCTTATTGGGGGCGGTGCACTACATATTCCCGGAAGGTTTTTGTCCCGCTAACAAACATGTGCCGAGATACCTGCGGCTACTGCACCTTTGTCAAACACCCCAGCGATCCGGCCGCCGAAATTCTGACACCCCACCAAGTTTTAGCCCTGGCCCGAAAGGGTGCGACCCAGGGCTGCAAGGAGCTGTTGTTTAGCCTGGGCGAAAAACCAGAAGAACGCTACGAGGCCGCGGCCACCGCACTTGCGCGTCTAGGCTATTCCAGAATGACCGATTACCTGGCGGAGATGTGCGCCCTTGTACTGGCCGAGACGCCGCTTTTGCCGCACGTGAACGCGGGCACGCTTTCAGACGATGAAATCGACCGCCTTAAACCCGTGTCCGCGTCTATGGGAATGATGTTGGAAACTGTCAGCCGTCGTTTGACCCAAAAAGGCATGGCCCACCACGCCTGCCCGGATAAGGTGCCCGTGCAGCGCTTGCGCACCTTAGAGCGCACAGGCGCCAAGGCGGTGCCGTTCACCACTGGCCTGCTGATCGGGATCGGAGAAACTTGGGAAGAGCGGATCGCCTCTCTTCTAGCGATCAACGCCGCCCACGTTCGCCATGGCCATATCCAAGAGGTGATCGTCCAGAATTTTCAGCGCAAACCAGATATCGCCATGGCCGCGCACCCGGAGCCCGCGCTGGACGACATGCTTCGCACAATTGCTGCCGCGCGGATCATCCTTGATCCCGAAATCAGTCTGCAGGCGCCACCGAACCTGCACGCGCGTCACATCGCCTACCTAGACGCGGGTATCAATGACTGGGGCGGGATTAGCCCAGTGACGATCGACTTTATCAACCCGGGCCACGACTGGCCCGAAATCCGCGTCCTGCGCGACAGCTGCGCTGCGGCAGGGTTTGGCCTAGAAGAACGGCTTACAGTGTACCCGCGCTTCATCGAGGCACGCAGCGCCTATCTGAACTCAGCGCTGCACCAGCGCATCGTCGAAATGGCCCGCCACGACGGGCTGGCCCGGCGCCAAACGATCGAGGCTGCCGAGTGAAAAGCACCGCCAAGGATTTCGCCCGCCGCAGACCGGTGGAATTGCAAGCCCGTCTTGAGGCCGCTGCCCGTCCAATCTGGCGCATCCTGAACCGCGCGCTGTTGGGCCGAGAGGTAACCGAGGCGGAGGCCACACAGCTCTTTCGCACCAAAGGCGTCGACAAAGACGCCGTGTTTGCGACCGCAGATGCGCTGCGCGCGCGCGCCAATGGGGACCGCGTAACATTCGTGGTAAACCGCAACATCAACTTCACCAATATCTGCTACATGGGCTGCCGGTTCTGCGGCTTTGCTAAACGCAAAGAGGATGCCGGGGCCCAATGGCTTGAACCGGCTCAGGTTGTCACCCGCGCGCAAGAGGCCTGGGATCGCGGCGGTACGGAGGTCTGTATTCAGGGCGGGCTGCACCCCAGAATGCCCGGGACCTACTACCGCGACCTGGTTCTGGCGATCAAACACGCGCTGCCGGATATGCACATCCACGCATTCTCGCCCTTTGAGATTTGGTACGGTGCTAAGAAAACCGGTCGGGACTATACCACGTTTCTGGCGGATCTGCGGGATTGTGGCCTGGGGTCTATGCCCGGCACTGCCGCCGAAATCCTAGACACCGAAGTGCGCCAAAAGCTTACCAAAAATAAGCTAAGCGCTGAAGCCTGGGTCGAGATCATCCGCGCTGCCCACGGGGTGGGTATCCCAACCACCGCCACCATTATGTACGGCCACGTGGAAGCGCCCGAACACTGGGCCGCGCACCTGGGGCTTTTGCGGGATATTCAGCGCGACACCGGCGGCTTTACGGAACTTGTTCCGCTGAGCTTTGTGCATACCGACAGCCCCCTTTATACGGCAGACCCGAAGAATGTGCGTCCGGGCCCGACGACGGACGAAGTGGACCTCATGCACGCCGTTTCACGGATCATGCTTCACGGTTTTATCGACAATATTCAGGTCAGCTGGACTAAACTAGGCCCGGAACGGGCGCGCCAGATGCTGTCGCGCGGGGTCAATGACCTGGGCGGAACACTTATGAACGAAAGCATCTCGCGCGCGGCCGGGTCCACCCACGGTCAGGAAATCACAGCGGCAGAGATGTGCCGGCTTGTACGGTCCGTGGGCCGGGTGCCGGTGCGGCGAAATACAGTTTACGGGGTGATTGACATCTACGAGGATCACGACCCGCCTGAACTGGCGCCCCTAGTGGCGCGACCGGCGGGGGATACGGTGGACTTTTTGTCAATGTTTCCGGTGCCAGGGGACAACCGATGACTGACGTCGCCGCACGGGCGCTGCGTGTCACGCTTTTGGCGGGCGGCGTGGGCGGGGCCAAAATGGCCGAAGGTTTCGCCGCGTGCCCGGAGGTGGACCTGACCGTGATCGGTAATGTGGCCGATGACGATGAATTCCATGGGCTTTGGGTTTCCCCTGATATCGACACGCTGATCTATTCTCTGGCGGGCCGCGTGAACCGGGACCAGGGATGGGGATTGGCCGATGAAGGGCGCCGGGCGCTTGATACCCTGGCTGAATTAGGCGCGGATACTTGGATGTTTCTTGGCGACCGGGACTTTGGCGTTCACATCCACCGCAGCGCGCGCTTGGCCCAAGGCCACAGCCGCAGCGCCATCACTGCTGACATGGCGCGGGCCCTAGGCGTCCACGCGCGCATGGTCTTGCCGACCGACGACGTGGTCCAAACCCGGGTGAGGACCGACGCAGGCTGGCAGAGCTTTCAAGAATACTTCGTACGCGACCGCTGCGCCCCCGAGGTGCGCGAGATTGCCTACGAGGGTCTGGCTAAGGCGCGTCCCACGGCGCATGCCATTGAGGCGCTGGCGAATGCGGACCTCATCGTCATCGCGCCGTCGAACCCAGTGGTGTCCATCGCGCCTATCCTGGGCGTGCCGGGCCTGCGTACGGCCTTGGCCCAAGGACCCGCGCCGGTGGTGGCCGTATCGCCCCTGATCGGCGGGCGTGTGGTCAAGGGACCGGCGGACCGTATGATGCGCGGCTTAGGCCTACGGGCTGACGCGTTGGGGGTGGCGCAAGGCTACCGGGACCTGGCGCCGACGATGGTCATCGACCACGCCGACGCGGGCCTTGCCAGCGAAATCGGTGCCCTGGCGGCAGGGGTTCACGTGATCGACACGCTTATGCCTGATGCCGCGGGCAAGGCCAGGCTCGCGCGCGAGATCCTGGCGCTTGCAAGCAGGCCCAGCGCCGGTGGGGCTGCCGCATGAGCCGGGCGCGCACGCTTATTCTTGTGCCCATGAAGGATCCGGCCCGGGCTAAGACGCGCCTGGCGGATCGGCTTGCCCCCGCCGACCGGGCCTGCCTGGCGGCGCTTCTCTTTCGGCGCACGCTCGACCTCTTGGAACCTCTGGCCGGCGATCTTGATGCCCGGGTGGCGGTAGTGACGGGCGGCGCGGAGGCCGCCGCCACGGCCCGGGCGCGCGCGATCCCCGTGGTGGCCGAGCCGCCGCGCGCCACGCTCAACACCGCCCTTGCAGCCGGGGCGGCCTGGGCCGCAGAGCAAGGGCACGCGCGCCTTTGCGTAATCCCCGCCGACCTGGCCGCGCCCGACCCCACTGACGTCGCGGCTTTCCTGGCGAGCGAAGCCGCGGTCACCGTTTGCCCGTCGGCTGACCAGGGCACCAATGCGCTCTTGCTTGACCCGCCAGGTACCCTCGATTTCCGCTACGGGCCGCGGTCGGCGGCACGCCATATGGCCCAGGCGCGGGCGCGCGGGCTGAGCGCGCGGCTATTGCCTTTCGAAAGCCTGAGCTTTGACATCGACACTGGCGCCTGCCTGGACCGGGCGCTGGGGGTCGGTGCGCTCGACCCAGCGACGTTGCCGTGACGGTGGCGCCCGTAAGCCTGCAGCCTTTGACCGGGGCGGTGACGCTGGATGCGCTATTGGGCATCCCCGACATTGCCCCGGGTGACGATCTGGCCGAGACCCTGGCCCCGGTGATCGCGCGAACCGGGGGGCTTTTGCCCCGGGATATCCTGGTGGTGGCCCATAAAATCGTGTCGAAAGCCGAAGGCAACGTGGTGCACCTGGACCAGGTCAACCCGAGCCCGGAGGCGCGGCGCCTGGCGGCGGAGCTGTCGAAGGATCCGGCGAAGGTTCAGGTTGTACTGGACCAGTCGCGCCGCGTGGTGCGCGCCTTCAAACGGCCCAACCAGGACGAAGGCACGCTGATCTGTGAACACAGGCTGGGCTATATCAGCGCCAACGCCGGGGTGGACGCGTCTAACACCGACTCGGGCACGCTGATCACGCTGCCCGACGATCCGGACGCCAGCGCCCAGCGCCTCGCCCATGGGTTGCGTCAGCGCCTGGGTATCGCGCCCGGGGTAGTCATCGCCGACACCTTTGGGCGACCCTGGAGGCTGGGCCAGGTCAACGTGGCCATAGGGCTTTATTCGGTGCCGGCTAAGACATCAGAAATCGGCGCAACCGACGCCTGGGGCCGCCCCCTCTCGGTGACCGAACCCGCGCTTTGCGACGAACTGGCGGCGGCGTCCGGGCTGGTGATGGCCAAGGCTGCCAAGACTCCGGTCGTGCGCATCCGAGGCGTCAAATGGACACCGCAGACAGACGCCCGCGCAGGCGATATCCTGCGCCAAGCCAAGGAGGATATGTTCCGATGACAATTGCCATTCTGGGCGGCACCGGACCGCAGGGGCAGGGGCTCGCGCTGCGCTTTGCCCGCGCCGGGGTGCCCGTGGTCCTGGGGTCGCGCGACGGGGAACGCGCCGCCGAGATCGCCGCGGACCTGGGCGAAAAGCTTCCTCCAGATGCTGCGTCGATCACCGGTACCGAAAATGGCGCCGCTGTGGAGGCAGCCGCGGAGATGGTCATCCTGGCTGTGCCCTGGGCGGGCCACAACGCTACGGTGGAAGCCATCAAAGACGCCATGGCGGGCAAGATCCTTGTGGATATCGTGGTCCCCCTGAAGGATGGCGACCCGAAGAAAGTGACCATGCCGCCCGAGGGCTCCGCCACCGAGGCCGCGCAGGCCATCCTAGGCCCCGGGGTGCCGGTGATGGGGGCGCTCCACAACGTGTCAGCTCACACGCTCCACGCGCTCGACCATGCGATCAACTGCGATGTATTGGTGTGCGGAAACGGCCTTGGCCCGCGCAAAGCGGTCATGGAACTTATCGAAAAGTTAGGGGTTCGGGCCTACAACGCTGGCGACGCTGAAGCCGCCCGCTGTATTGAGGCCCTTACCCCTATCCTGATCCGCATTAATATCTCGAAGGCTGTGCCCTTCAGCCATGCGGGCATCAAAATCTGGCCCCCTGAAACCCCCTGACCCCGGGCGCGGTCCCGCCCGGGACCCGATGCGCCCCTAAAATATTAAGGACACAAAACCTATGGAATTCGGGATTACATTCAAAGGCTTCATGGACCCTGACCGGGCACGCAAACTGGTGGCGCAGGCCGAAGAGGCGGGCTTTACCTACTGTTGGTTCTACGACAGCCACATCCTGTGGCGCGAAAGCTTCCCGGCGATGGCCATGTGCATGGAGCACACCAAAACCATGCGTTTTGGCCCTTGCGTGACCAACCCCAACACCCGCGAATGGTCCGCGGCGGCGTCACTTTTTGGCTCACTGGCCAAACAGTCGGGTGGGCGCTTTGACATCGGCGTGGGGCGCGGTGACAGCGCCGTGCGGGTCATGGGCCGCAAACCCGCGCTTTTGGCCAAAATGGATGAATTCATCGACGTGGTTAAGGGGCTCGTCCGCGGGGAGGAACGGCAATATGGCGACGTCCCCAATCCGATCCAGTTCCCCTGGGCTGAAGGCTATGAGCTGCCGGTCTGGGTCGCTGCCTACGGGCCAAAAGCTCTCGACAGCGCGGGGCGCATGGGCGACGGGCTGATCCTGCAAATCGCAGAGCCGGTGATTTGCAAATGGCTGGGCGACCAGGCCATCGCGGCGGGCAAGAAGAACGGTCGCGACATGTCGGATTACCGCATTATGGCCGCTGCGCCGGCGTTTTTCGGCGACATGGATGCTTGCCGGGAGGCCACGCGCTGGTTCCCGGCGATGGTCGGCAATCATGTGGCCGACATCGTGGAAAAATATGGCACCGACCGCGACGATATCCCGCCCGCGCTGACCGCCTACATCAAAGACCGTAAGGGCTATGACTATTCCAAGCACGGGCAAAGCGATAATCCCTACCTGGATTTCATCTCGGACGACATTATCGACGGATTTGCGGTTCTGGGCACCCCGGACGACCACATCGCCAAGCTCCACACCCTGAGCAAGGCGGGCATCACCCAGTTCAATATCTACCTGGATAACGGCGACGAAGAAAACATCATTGCCGAATACGGGCGCACGGTGATCCCGGCGCTGTCCTGACCTGGATTGCCCGTGGAAACCGCCGCTGCCCCGCCGCCCCGCCCGGGTGAACGCCCTGCGTTGCGGGGCCGCCGCCGGGCTCTGGCCGGGCATTTTGCGATGCTTGGATTTTCGGCGCTGGTGGCTTTTTCGTTCACCTTTGGCGGGCTCATTGCCCGCGACATCGACCCAGGCGTCCTGACCGCGGCGCGCTTTATCATCGCCACTGTGGTCATGGGGGCGCTGGCGCTGGTGCTGGGCCAGTCGTTGACCCCGGTGGGGCGCCGCCCCTGGCGCTGGATGGTAATCGGCGGGCTGATGGCGGTCTACTTCATCCTGATGTTCGAGGCGCTCCGCCTTACAAGTCCCATCGCTACGGCCGCGATTTTCACGCTGACACCGCTGATGGCGGCGGGACTGGGCTTGGGTATCAACGGCACGCGCACCGGCGGCTATGCGATCCTGGCGCTGGTGATTGGCGCGCTGGGTGCGCTCTGGGTCATCTTTCGCGCCGATCTGGCACGCGCGCTGGCCTTCGACCTGGGCCGCGGGGAAGCGATCTTTCTCATCGGCGCAGTCTGCCATGCGGCGGTGCCGGCCATGACCCGGCGCCTTGCACCCGACACGACGCCCCTGCAGGCCGCTTTCGGGGTGCTCTGCGGAGCGGTGTTTGTGACCTGCGTCTACGCCGCGCCCCGGGCGCTGGCCACCGACTTCACCGCGATGGGCCCCATGGTCTGGGCGGTCATCTTCTACCTGGCGATCTTCGCCACGGCGCTGACGTTCTTTCTGATCCAGGTGGCTATTCCACGACTGAGCCCCGGCAAGGTCATGGCCTACACGTACCTGGTGCCCAGTTGGGTGGTGCTGCACGCGCTGGTCTTGGGCGGGTCAGAGCCAGCGCTGATCTACGGGGGCATCGGGCTGACCCTAGTGGCCTTGATCCTACTTTTGACCGAGGACCTGGCCGTCCCGGAGCCCGGCCCGGCCCCACCCGCCTGAGCAATCGCATGACGGCCCCCGGATTGCGCCGCCGGGCCCCGGGAGCGGGCAGGGGGCTCGTCAAACTGGCCAGTGCCGCGGCGTCCCTGCCCAAACCTTGCCCAGCCCCCGCTCCGGACCCGCCACCCAGCCCGTATATTTTTGACCGCGCGGTCGAAAAACCTTGACCCTCCGGGCGGATTTTCTCAGCCTCGACCTAAGATACCAAGGGGGGCCCATGGCGCACGGCAAAAACCTTCGCATCGACCCGGATCGGCTCTGGGACAGTCTTATGCAGATGGCCGAAATCGGCCCAGGTGTCGCCGGCGGAAACAACCGCCAGACTCTGACTGACGCTGACAGTGAAGGCCGCGCGCTCTTCCAGCGCTGGTGCGAGAACGCGGGTATGTCGATGGGGCTCGATACGATGGGCAACATGTTTGCCACGCGCCCGGGACAGGACCCCGATGCGCTGCCGGTTTACGTGGGTTCGCACCTGGACACGCAACCCACCGGGGGCAAGTACGACGGGGTGCTGGGCGTGCTCGGCGGCCTCGAACTGATCCGCACGCTCAACGATATGGAGGTCAAGACCAAGCACCCCATCGTCGTCACGAACTGGACAAACGAAGAAGGCACCCGCTTCGCCCCGCCCATGCTGTCGTCGGGCGTCTTTGCGGGCAAGCACACCCAGGATTGGGCCTATGACCGGGTGGATGCCAAGGGCCTGCGCTTTGGCGACGAACTCAAACGCATCGGGTGGGTGGGCGACGAAGAGGTGGGCGCGCGCCAGATGCATGCCATGTTCGAGTTGCACATCGAGCAGGGCCCGATACTTGAGGCCGAGGGTAAAGACATCGGCGTTGTCACCCACGGGCAAGGGCTGCGCTGGATCGAATGCACGCTCGCCGGCAAGGAGAGCCACACCGGCTCCACCCCCCATGCACATGCGCAAGAACGCGGGCCGGGGGCTCGCGCTGATCACCGAACTGGCGCACGAGATCGCCATGAAAAACCAGCCCGGCGCGGTGGGGGCCATCGGGCATATCGACGTCTACCCGAATTCCCGCAATATCATCCCAGGTAAGGTTGTT